>DASSUY010000014.1:0-20108 GCA_035706525.1 Steroidobacteraceae bacterium | reverse complement strand
GACGACGAGCGCGGCCTCCCCGCTTCGCACCTGCCGGGCGGCGATCGCGACGGCGTCGAGGCCCGACCCGCAGAGCCGGTTCACCGTGACGCCCGGCACCTGCACCGGGAGTCCCGCGAGCAGCGCCGCCATGCGGGCGAGGTTCCGGTTGTCCTCCCCCGCCTGGTTCGCGCAGCCGAGCACGACGTCGTCCACGGCGGCCCAGTCGACGCGGGCATTGCGCTTCATGAGCGCCGCGATCGGGATAGCCGCGAGGTCGTCCGCGCGCACGGCCGAGAGCGCCCCGCCGTAGCGGCCGATGGGCGTGCGCACCGCGTCGCAGATGAAGGCTTCAGTCATCGAAGAGTCTCCCGTCGATCCGGTGGCTGCGGCCGCGGAACAGCGCGACCAGCGTGCCTGCCTGGTTGTGCACCTCGATCTCGTAGATCCCCGCGCGGCCCGCGCGCCAGCGCTCGGCCGCGTCCGCGCGCAGGAGGTCGCCCTCGCGCGCCGGCACCAGGAACTCGATCGCGGCGCCGGCCGCCACGGTGCTGTCCCCGTAGGAGTTGCAGGCGAAGGCGAAGGCGCTGTCGGCGAGCGCGAACACGAGCCCGCCGTGGCAGATGCCGTGGCCGTTCACCATGTCGGGCCGCACCCGCATCGTGACGGTCGCGCGCCCCGGCGCGCAGGACTCGATCCGCATGCCGAGCTGCTTCGAGGCGGCGTCGCCCCGCCAGAGCGCCTCCGCGGAGCGTTCCGCCGTGCGCTGGCGCTCCTCGGCCGCGGGCCCTTTCGCGTCGTCGGTCACCGGGGAGCCTCAGCGTCCCGTGAAGCGCGGCGCGCGCTTCTCGCCGAAGGCGGCGACGCCTTCCGCATAGTCGTCCGTATAGCCGAGCTCGCGCTGGAAATCGCGCTCGAGGTCGAGCTGTGCCTCGAGCGTCGCCGTCGCCGCGGCCTGGATCGCCTGCCGCGTCCGCACGAGGCCCCGGGTCGGCGCCGCGGCGAGCTGCTGGGCGAGCGCGTCCACCGCCGCCGGGAATTCGGCGTCCTCGACGCAGCGCCAGATCAGCCCCCAGGCGGCGGCATCGGACGCGGACAGGCGCTCGCCGAGCATCGCGAGGCCCATTGCGCGCGCGCTGCCGACGAGCCGCGGCAGGAACCAGGTCGCGCCGGAGTCCGGCACGAGGCCGAGCCGGCAGAACGCCTGCACGAAGCTCGCCGATCTCGCGGCGACCACGAGGTCGCAGGCGAGCGCGAGGCTCGCCCCGGCGCCGGCCGCGACGCCGTTCACGGCGGCGACCGTCGGCGCCGGGAACGCCCGCAGCGCGAGCACGAGCGGCCGGTAGTTACGCTCGATCGATTCGCCGAGGTCCGCGCGCGAGCCGTCCGGCGAGACCTGCCGGTCGCCGAGGTCCTGGCCCGCGCAGAAACCGCGGCCCGCGCCGGTCAGGACGAGCGCGCGGGCGCCCTCCGAAGCCGCGCGCGCGAGCGCGCCGCGGAGCTCCTCGTGCATGCGCGCGTTGAAGCTGTTGAGGCGCTCGGGCCGGTTCAGCGTGAGCCGCGCCACGCCGCCCTCCGCCGCGTACTGGATCGTCGGTTCGCTCATGCCTCGGGCGCCGTCATTCGTCGTAGCTGATCTCGAGGGCCGCGCTCGTCGGGCGCGCCTGGCAGCAGAGAATATAGCCCGCCTCGACTTCCCACTCCTCGAGCGCCATGTTGGTCTCCATCTCCGCGGTGCCGGAGACGAGCCGCGCGCGGCAGGTCGAGCAGACGCCCGCGCGGCAGGAGAAGGGCAGGTCGATGCCCGCAGCCTGCGCGGCGTCCAGGATCACGTCGCCGCCCGTCGCCATCGCGAAGCGCCGCCGGCGGCCGTCCATCACGACCGTGATCTCCGATTCACCCGGCGCCTTCGCGGCCACCGCGGCGGCCCGCGTTTCCGCCGGCCGCGGCGCCGCCGCGGCCGGCGCGAAGCGCTCGACGTGGATGCGCCCCCGGGCGCCGAGCGCGGCCAGGGCCGCGGGCAGTTCGTCCCCCATCGTGCCGGGGCCGCAGACGAAGAACTCGTCCACGGCGGAGAGGTCGAGGCCCGCCTTCGTGAAGGCCTCGAGCTTCGCCGCGTCGATGCGGCCGTTCAGCCAGTCGACTTCCTGCGGCTCGCGGCTCATGACGAAAGCCACGGAGAAGCGGTCGAGGTGGCGGTCCTTGAGCGCCATCACCTCCTCGAGGAACATCGCGCGCCCGCGGTCGGTGTTGCCGTACCAGAGCTGCACGCGGTTCCCCGGGTGCGCCGCCAGCGCCGTGGCCGCGATCGAGAGCACGGGCGTGATGCCGCTGCCCGAGGCGAAGGCGACGAGGCTCCGCGGCCCGGCGGCGCCCGCCTCCGCGTGGAACGAGCCGTTCGGCGTCAGCACGTCCAGCACGTCGCCCGGCCTCACCCGGCGCGCGAGGTCCTCCGACATGCGCCCGCCCTTCTGCACGCGTATCCCGATCTTGAGGGCATCGTCCCCTTCGGGATTCACGATCGAGTAGGTGCGCCGCTCCTCCTGGCCGCCGATTTCGCGACGGATGGCGACGTGCTGGCCCGCGCGGAAGCGGAAGGCGTCACGCAGCGCCGGCGGCACGGCGAGCGTGAGCGCGATCGCATCGTCGGCGACGTCGGTGCGCGCCGCGACGGCGAGCGGGTGGAACGTCAGCATGTCAGAGGCACTTGAAGTAGTCGAAGGGCTCGAGGCAGGCGCCGCAGCGGTAGAGCGCCTTGCAGGGCGTCGAGCCGAACTCGGAAACGCGCTCGACGTCCGCGGACCCGCAGCGCGGGCAGGCCGCGGGCCCCGAGCCGCGCCGGCCGGGCGGCGCGATTCCGAAGGCGGCGAGCTTCCTGCGCCCTGCCTCGCTCAGCCAGTCGCTGCTCCAGGGCGGCGAGAGCACGTCGACGGCGACGGCGGGGAATCCCGCGGACTCGAGCGCGCGAAGCACGTCGGCCTTGATCACGGCCGTCGCCGGACAGCCGGAATACGTCGGCGCGACGCCGACCTCGAGCCGCCCGTCGGGGCGGTACCTCAGGTGGCGGATCACGCCGAGGTCGAGCACGGACAGGACGGGGATCTCCGGGTCCGCGACCTGCGCGAGGATGCCCTCGAGTCGCGCCCGGACCTCCGGCGCGGGATCGCGGGCGAGGGCCGGCTGCGCGCCCACGGTTACCAGGTCGCGCCGGGATGGGCGCGATGCAGGGACTGCATCTCGGCGAGCAGGTAGCCGAGGTGCTCGCTGTGCCGGCCCTGCTTGCCGAACCACGGGAAGGGCACGGGGGCGGGACGCGCGAGCGTCGCGGCCGCGAGCACCGCGTCGACGCGCGCCGACCAGGCCTTCTCGAGCGAGGACGGCAGCGGCGCGATGCGCGCTTCGGCCACTTCGCGGTCGACGTCGTCGTCGGCGAAGAGCTCGTTCACGAACGGCCAGAGCTTCTCGAGGGCACGCTGCGCGCGCTCGTGGCTTTCCGCCGTGCCGTCGCCGAGCCGCTCCAGCCAGCCGCCGCTGTAGCGCAGGTGGTAGCTCGCCTCGGCGCGTCCCTTGGCCGCGATGGCGGCGAGCGGCGCGTCCGAGGACGCCGCGAGCGACTCGCAGAGGCCGAGCTGCCAGGCGTCGAAGAGTACCTGCCGCGCGATCGTGTCGGCGAAGTCGCCGTTCGGCTGCTCGACCAGCGTGAGGTTCAGGAACTCGTGCTCCTCGCGGAGGTACGCGAGCGCGTCCTCGTCCCGGCCGCGGCCCTCGAGCTCGCCGGCCCGCGCGAGCAGGAGCCGCGCCTGGCCGAGGAGGTCGAGCGAGACGTTCGCGAGCCCGAGGTCCTCCTCGAGCGCGGGCGCGTGGCCCACCCATTCGCCGAGGCGCTGCGCCAGCACGAGGTTCGAGTCGGCGAGGCGGAGCACCGCGCGGCAGTGCGGCGTCACAGCGTCTTCACCTCGTCCGGGATGTCGTAGAAGGTCGGGTGGCGATAGACCTTGTCGCGTGCCGGCTCGAAGAAGGCATCGGCCTCCGCCGGGTCCGAGGCGACGATGTCGGCCGAGCGCACCGCCCAGATGCTGATGCCTTCCTGGCGGCGCGTGTAGAGGTCGCGCGCGTGCTCGAGCGCCATTCGCGCGTCCGCCGCGTGCAGGCTCCCGACGTGCTTGTGGTCGAGCCCCGACTTCGCGCGGATGAAGATCTCCCACAGCGGCCAGTCCTGCTTCGCGCGGTCCGTCATGTCGACTCCTTCAGGCCGCCTCGCTCGCGGCCTGCGCACGCTTCGCCGCGAACGCGGCGGCCGCCTCGCGGACCCAGCGCCCCTCTTCGTGCGCGCGGCGGCGGGCCTCGAGCCGCTCGCGGTTGCAGGGGCCGTGCCCGGCGAGCACGCGCTCGAACTCGCTCCAGTCGATCGCGCCGAAGCGGTAGTGCTGCGTGGATCCGTCCCAGGCGAGCTCCGGGTCCGGCACCTTGAGCCCGAGGAAGTCCGCCTGCGGGACTGTCGTGTCCACGAACTTCTGGCGAAGCTCGTCGTTGGAGAAGCGCTTGATCTTCCAGCGCATGGACTGCGCGCTGTGCTTCGAGTCCGCGTCGGAAGGGCCGAACATCATCAGCGACGGCCACCACCAGCGGTCGAGCGCCGCCTGTGCCATGCGCTTCTGCGCCTCGGTGCCGCGCGCGAGCGTCAGCATGATCTCGTAGCCCTGCCGCTGGTGGAAGCTCTCTTCCTTGCAGATGCGCACCATCGCCCGCGCGTAGGGGCCGTAGGAACAGCGGCAGAGCGGGATCTGGTTCATGATCGCCGCGCCGTCCACCAGCCAGCCGATCGCGCCGACGTCCGCCCAGGTCGGCGTCGGGTAGTTGAAGATGCTCGAGTACTTCGCCTTGCCGGACAGCAGCTGGTCGACGAGCTCGGCGCGCGAGACGCCGAGCGTCTCGGCGGCGCTGTAGAGGTAGGCGCCGTGGCCGCCCTCGTCCTGGACCTTGGCGATCAGGATCGCCTTGCGCTTCAGCGAGGGCGCGCGCGTGATCCAGTTGCCTTCCGGCAGCATGCCGACGATCTCCGAATGCGCGTGTTGGGAGATCTGCCGGACCAGGGTTCGCCGGTAGGCTTCGGGCATCCAGTCCTTGGCCTCGACCTTTTCCTCGGCGTCGATGCGCCCCTGGAAACGCGACTCCAGGGCCGCGCCGTCACGCGCCTCGTCCCTCAGGCAGTCTTTTCCAAGAGAATCAAGGCCTTGTGTGTACACGGGCACCCTCCTCGGCAGTCTCCGGGAGCCGCCTAGTTTGACACAGCGGGAGCGCCTTCGGCAGCGCGCGGGGCCGGTCGAGGTCGCCTAGCCCCAGGCCTGCAGGCGGCGCACGAAGGCCTCCATGAAGCGGTTCGCCTGGAAGCCGTCGAGGACCCGGTGGTCGATGGTCAGCGTGACGTAGCAGCAGGGTCGGACGACGACGCGGTCCATGCCGTCCTTGCTTTCGACGACGGCGCGCTTCTCGAGCTTGCCGACGCCGAGGATCGCGGATTGCGGCTGGTTGATGACGATGGGCGCGGCCAGGAGGCTCCCGCTCACGCCGTGGTTCGAGATCGTGAACGTGCCGCCCTTCAGATCCGCCGGCGCCAGGCGGTCGTCGCGCGCCTTGGCGACGAGCTCAGCGAGCGCCGCCGCGATGCCCTCGAGCGAGAGCGCGCCCGCGTCGCGGATCACCGGCACGACCAGCCCACGGTCGCCGAGCGCCGTCGCGACGCCGATGTCGATTCGCTCGGGGATCAGGAGGGCGTCCTCCGTCCAGCGGCCGTTGGCCTCGGGGACGGCACGCAGCGCCTCCACGCAGGCTGCGACGAAGTACGCGGTGAGCGTGAGCGGCGTTCCGCTCCGCTCGAAATCGGGCTTGCGCCGCGCGCGGTCGGCGAGTACGGCCGTCAAGTCCGCCTCGAAGACGTTCGTGACGTGCGGCGCCGTGCGCAGGAGGCTCTCGACCATGTGCTCGGCGATGCGTCGGCGCATCGGCGTGTGCGGCACGCGACGAACGCCCGCTTCGTCCGGCGCAGCGCTTCCGGCAGGTCGCGCCGCCGGGACGGACGCCGCGCGCCCGGCGCGCGGCGTCGCGGCGAGGACGTCGTCGACCGTGATGCGCCCGCCCTCGCCGCTGCCCTGCACGTCGCCGGCGTCAAGGCCCCGCTCGGCGAGGAGGCGTTTCACGGCGGGACTCAGCCGGCCGGCCGCCGCCGCGGCCGGCGTCGCCGTCCTCACGCCCGGCTTGCCGGACGGGCGGACGTCGGCCGACTTCGGCGCCGCAGGGGCCGCGGCCGATTTCGCCGCCGCTACGCCACCCGTGCCGAGTCGGCCGAGCAGGCCGCCCGGCTCCACGTCGACGCCCTCGGCCGCGACAATCTCGGCCAACGTTCCGTCGGCCGGCGCCGGGACTTCGACGGTGACCTTGTCGGTCTCGATCTCGACCAGGGGCTCGTTGCGCCCGACGGCGTCGCCGGGGGCTTTCAGCCAGCGCTGCACGCGCGAACGCGTCCCCTCCACCTGGTCCACGGGCAGCACCACGTCGATCATTTCGTTCATCTCAGGCACTCGCAATGCGGCGCATCGCCGCGACGATGTCAGCCACGCCCGGCACGACCGCGTCCAGCAGCACGGGCGCATGCGGGCTCGGCACGTCCGGCATCGCCAGGCGCTCGATGGGGGCGTCGAGGTCGTGGAACGCGCGCTCGGCGAGCACGGCCGCGATCTCCGCGCCGAACCCGGCCGTGACCGTGTCCTCGTGCACGATGAGGCAGCGCCGGGTCTTCGCCACGGAGGCGAGCACGGCCTCCCGGTCCCAGGGCGCGAGCGTGCGAAGGTCGAGGAGCTCGACGTCCACGGCGGACTCGGCCGCCGCCTGCTCGCAGCGCTCGACCATCGCGCCCCAGCAGACGACCGTGAGTTCCGCGCCCTCGCGCAGGCGGTTCGCCCGCCCGAACGGCAGCATGTAGTCGTCGCCCGGCCAGGGACGGCGCCCGGCCGCGCCGTCGAGCAGGTAGCGGTGCTCGAAGAAGACGACGGGCTCGTTGCCGCGCAGCGCCGTGCGCAGGAGCCCGACGGCGTCTTCCGCGTTCGACGGCATCGCAAACTGCCACCCCACCGCGTGCAGGAACTGCACCTCGTTGCACTGGCTGTGCCAGGGATCCCCGCACTTGAAGAACCCGCCCGGCATGCGCACGACCATGGGCGCGGCGAAGCGGTTCGCGGTTCTCCAGCGGACCGTGCCGCAGTCGTGCAGCTGCTCCGCGGCGGGCTCCGCGTATTTCCGGAACTGGATCTCGGGCACCGGCACGAGCCCTGCGTAGGCCATGTCGACGGCGCGGCCGATGATGCCTTCCTCCGAGAGGCTCGTGTCGAAGACGCGGTCCTCGCCGAAGCGCTCCTGCAGGCCGAGCGTCGCGGCGTGCACGCCGCCCTTGCGCCCGACGTCCTCGCCGAAGACGAGCACGCGCGGGTTCACCGCGAGCTCGTGCTCGAGCGTCCGGCGGATCGCCGTCAGCATGTTGATGCGCGCGCCCTCCGGACGGGTCGCCGCCGTGCCCACGGGCGGCGTCGCGCCGTCGGCGAGCTGCCCGCCCTGCACCTGAAGCTCCAGGCTGCCGTCCGCATGGCGCTCGGTGAAGACGTGGCGTTCGACGCCCGCGGGCGACAGCGGCGGCCGGGACTCGATGCGGTCGAGCGCCTCGCGCACGATGCCCTCGCCTTCCGCCTGGAGCGCCCGCCAGTCGGCTGCCGACAGGACCGAGGGCACCAGCGCCTTTACCAGCGCCGCGAGCGGGTCGCGCGCCTGCTCGTCGGCGATTTCCTCCGCCGACTTGTACGCCTGCGTGTCCTGGGCCGAATGGCCGGACAGCCGCGGCACGCGCAGCTTGAGGAAGACCGGGCCTTCGCCCGCGCGCACGGCCTGCACCGCCGCCTCGATGAGCGAGGCTGAGGCGAGGGGCTCGGCGGCGTCGCCGGCCAGGATCCGGAGGTTCCTGAACGCCGCGAGGTTCGCGGCCACATCGCCGCCCGGCGTCTGGCGGCGCGAGGGCACGGAGATGCCGTAGCCGTTGTCCTCGATGAAGTACAGGAGCGGCAGCCGCTCCGTCGTCGCGATGTTGAGCGACGCCCAGAATCCGTTGGTCGCCGTCGAGGCCTCGCCGCCGTGGGCCACCGCGATCGAGCCCGCGACCGCGGCATCCTTCATCACGCGCGCCCGGTAGACGAGCGACTGGGCCCAGCCGGTCGCGGGCGTGTACTGCGCGCCGACGCCGCCGCAGGCGGGGAGCAGGCAGGGGCCGTCCCGGTTCGGGCGGTTGATCACGACGCCGATGTCGCGACCGCCCGACATGCCCTCGGCCCGCATCATGGTCGAGGCGAGCGCCTCCTCCGGCGGCAGGCCGAGCGACAACGCGAGCGGCCGCGACCGGTAGTACGGCGCGACCGCGTCACGCCGGCCGGTGAGCTGCTGCCCGAGAAGTGCCTGGGTCACGTCGTGGCCGCGGGCGCAGAACTGGTACAGGACCTTCCGCTCCGGCACCAGCCGCGATTCCTCGAGCGAATCCAGCGCGCGGGAGACGAAAACCGTGCGCAGTACCGAGGGCCAATGGGGCATCCTGCCAGTTTAACCCCCGGGATCGCGGCGCGTCGGCCCGCTCGCGGTCCCCGGGCCGGGGCGCTGCGCTAGAATCCAAGGCGCGGCGAACCCGCGCCGGGGCGCGCTGTCCCAAGATGACCAGTTCGCAGGGGGAGACCTTCGCAATGATTCGCCTGACGCTTGCCCTCATCGCATTCGCCGCCGCGGGCGCGGCCCATGGCACCTGCATCTACCCGCGTGCCCCGGCCAAGCTGCCCGACGGCGCGACGGCCACCTACGACGAGATGGTGGCGGCCCAGAAGGCCGTACAGCAGTTCAACGACGACATCAATGCGTACAACGCCTGCCTCGACCTCGAGCTCGCCGAGCTCGCGAAGAGCGGCGCCTACGACGAGAACCGCCTGCAGGAGTTGCGGGTGATCCAGGCCAAGAAGAACAATGCGGCCGTGGACGAGGTCCAGGCGGTCGCCGACCGCTTCAACGAGCAGCTTCGCGTCTTCAAGGCACGCGACAAGCAGAACTGATCCGATGCTGACGCCCGCCGAGGCCGAGGCGGCGATCACCGCCGCGGTCCAGCCGGTGTCGGCGGAAGCCCTTCCCCTCGCCCGCTGCGCGGGCCGCGTGCTGCGCGCGCCCGTCGCCGCCGAGCGCGATGCGCCCCCTTTCGACCGCGTCGCCATGGACGGCATCGCGATCGCCGCTTCGCCGACGCGGCGTCGCTGGCGCATCGCGGGCACCCAGCCCGCCGGCGCTCCCGCGCTCTCGCTCGCCGATCCGGGGGACTGTTTCGAGGTCATGACCGGCGCGATCCTCCCGCGGGGCTGCGACACGGTCATACCCGTCGAACAGCTCCGGCTCTCGGAAGGCACGGCGGCGCTCCCGGAGGACGCCGCCGTCGATCCGGGGCAGCACGTGCACCGTCGCGCCAGCGATGCGCGCCAGGGCGACGAGTTGCTGGCCGCCGGCACCCGGCTGGGTCCGCCCGAGCTCGCGATCGCGGCGTCGACGGGCCAGGCGGAACTTCGCGTCTCGCGCGCGCCGCGGGTGGGCATCGTCACGACGGGCGACGAGCTCGTCGAGCCGGGCCTGCCCGTGCTCGAGCACCAGGTGCGGCGCTCGAATGCCTACGGCATCGCGGCCTCCCTCGCCCTCGCCGGCTTCGCGGCGACCTCCGACCGCCAGTTGCCCGACCGGGAGGACAGGATGCGGGATGCGTTTCTCGCCGCGCTCGGCGAACACGACGTCCTCGTGCTGTCCGGCGGTGTCTCCGCGGGACGCTTCGACTTCGTGCCGTCGGTGCTCGCCTCGCTCGGCGTCCGCGAGCGGTTCCACGGCATCGCGCAACGGCCCGGGCGGCCCATGTGGTTCGGCGTCGCGCCCTCCGGCGCGCTCGTCTTCGCGCTGCCGGGAAATCCCGTCTCGGTCCTCGTCTGCCTCGCGCGATATGTCATCCCGGCCCTCCGGCGGCTCGTGGGCGAAGCCGTGCCGGCGCCGCCCCAGGCGGCTCTCGCGCGCGACGTGGCGTTCAACAAGCCCCTGGCCTGTTTCATGCCCGTCGTGCTCGGTTACGATGGGCAGGGACGCATGCTGGCCGAGCCCCGGCCCACGGCGGGATCGGGCGATTTCATCGCGCTCGCAGGGACGGACGGCTTCGTCGAGCTGCCTCCCGGACCCCCCGCGCCCGCCGCCGGGCTCTGCGTTCCCTTCTATCGCTGGTAGGCCATGACTGACGAGACCGACAGAAAGCTGGTGGCGATCGCGGCGCCCCGCGCGACGGCGGACCTGCGCGGGCGGCCGCTCGCGGACCTTCGCATCTCGGTCATGGACCGCTGCAACTTCCGCTGTCCCTACTGCATGCCGCGGGAGACCTTCGGCGAGGGCTACCGCTTCCTGCCGGCGGCGGAGCGGCTGTCCTTCGAGGAGATCGCGCGCCTCGCCCGGCAGTTCGCCGCCGAGGGCGTGCGCAAGATCCGGCTGACCGGCGGCGAGCCGCTGCTGCGCACGGGCCTTGCGGACCTCGTGGGCGAGCTCTCGGGCATCGAAGGCATCGAGGACCTCGCGCTCACGACGAACGGCGTCTTGCTCGCGCAGCACGCCGCCGAGCTGGCCGCGCAGGGACTCTCGCGCGTGACCGTGAGCCTCGACTCCATCGACCCGGCGACCTTCCGCAGGATGAACGGCGGGTTCGACGGCCTCGACCGCGTCCTGGACGGCATCCGCGCCGCGATCGAGGCCGGCCTCGCGCCCGTCAAGGTCAACGCCGTCATCGAGCGCGGCGTGAACGACGCGCAGGTCCTCGACCTCGCGCGCCGCTTCCGCGGCACCGGCGTCGTCCTGCGCTTCATCGAGTACATGGACGTCGGGACTCGCAACGACTGGCGGCCCGCGCTGGTCGTGCCCTCGCGCGAGATCCGGGACGCGCTCGCGCGCGAGTTCCCGCTGCGGGCGCTCGCGCCGGCGCAGCCCGGCGAGGTCGCGGAGCGCTACGCCTATGCGGACGGCGCCGGCGAGATCGGCTTCATCTCCTCGGTCACCCAGCCGTTCTGCGGCGGCTGCACGCGCGCGCGGCTTTCCTCCGACGGCGTCTTCTACACCTGCCTGTTCGCCACCGGCGGCACCGATTTCCGCGCGCTCCTGCGCGGCGGCGCGGACGACGCGACGCTCCGCCAGCGCATCCGCGCCGTGTGGCGCGGCCGGGACGACCGCTACAGCGAGCTGCGGAGGCTCGCCGACGGGGGCGAGCGGCCGCACAAGATCGAGATGTACTACATTGGCGGATGAGGCGAAGAAGCTTTCGCACGTGACGCCCGCCGGCGCGCCGGCGATGGTGGACGTGAGCGCGAAGGCGGCGACGCTGCGCACCGCCTCGGCGGAAGCGTTCCTGCGCTTCCCGCTGGACGCCTGGCGCGCGCTGGAGGCCGGCGGCTTCGCGACCGCGAAGGGGCCCGTGTTCCACACAGCCATCGTCGCGGGGACGATGGCCGCGAAGCGCACGCACGAGCTGATCCCTTTCTGCCACCCGCTCGGCCTCGAGCGTTGAGACGTCTCGATCGAGCCGGCCGGCGGCGAGCGCGTGCGGGTGCGTTGCACCGCCGCGGTGAACCACCGCACCGGCGTCGAAATGGAGGCCTTGACCGGCGCCTCGGTCGCGGCGCTCACGGTCTACGACATGTGCAAGGCCCTCTCGCACGGCATCGTCATCGAGTCCCTGCGGCTCGTCGCGAAGAGCGGCGGCAAGGACGACTTCGCCGCGGGATCGGAGACATGAACGGCGTCTTCGGACTCGTGCTCGCGGGCGGCCGCTCGACGCGGATGCAGGCCGACAAGGCTGCGATCTCCTACGGTGGCCGGCCGCAGCTCGCTGCGGCTTACGACCTCCTCGCCCGTCACGTGGACCGTGCCTACGTTTCCGTGCGCGGGGACCAGGCGGGCGATCCGCTGCGCGCCGCCTATCCCCAGGTCGTCGACGGCCCGACCGGCCGCGGACCGATCGCCGGCATCGTCGCCGCGCAGGCGCTCCATCCGGACGTTGCCTGGCTGGTCGTCGCCTGCGACCTGCCTCAGCTCGACGACGCGACCCTCGAGGAGCTGCTCGCCCGGCGCGACGCGGGGCGCCTCGCGACCGCCTACGCGAGCCGGCACGACGGCCTGCCCGAGCCTCTGTGCGCGATCTACGAGCCGGCGAGCCGCGAACCCGTCCTCGCGTTCATCGCGGGGGGCCGCGACTGCCCGCGGAAGTTCCTCGCGAGCCACGACGCGCTCCTCCTGCCGGCGCGCGCATCGGCCGCGCTCGACAACGCCAACACGCCGGCGGATGCCGCCGCGGTCCGGCAGGCCCTGGCCGCTCGGGGAGCCCGCTGATGCCGCGCGTGCGCCTCCAGTACTACGCGCTGCTGCGCGAACAGGCGGGCCGGCAGGCGGAGTCGATCGAGACCGCGGCCCGGACGCCGGCGGCCCTGTACGCCGAGCTCGCCGGGCGCCACGGCTTCCGCCTCCCCGCCTCGCAGCTGCGGGTCGCCATCAACGCGGCGTTCGCGGACTGGGAGTCCGAGCTGCGGGACGGCGATGAGGTCGTCTTCATCCCGCCGGTGGCCGGCGGATGAGCCGCTTCGCCTTCACGCAGGCGCCGATCGACGCCTCGTCGCTGGCCGAGCCGCTCGCCCACGACGGCGCCGGCGGCTACGCGACCTTCGAGGGGCGCGTTCGCGACGAGAACGAGGGCCGCGAAGTCGTCGACCTTGAATACGAGGCTTTCGAGCCGCTTGCGATCGCCGAGGGCGAGCGCATCGTCGAGGCGGCGATGCGCCGCCACGGCGCGACTGCGGCGCGCTGCGTGCATCGCCTCGGCCGCCTCGCCGTCGGCGAGACGGCCGTGTGGGTGGGCGTCGCCGCGCCCCACCGCGCCGAGGCCTTCGCCGCCTGCCGCGAGATCATCGACGAGGTCAAGCACCGCGTGCCGATCTGGAAGAAGGAGCGGTACGCGGGCGGAGACAGCGGCTGGGTCAACTGTCGCCACGGCGACGCCTGCCACCGGCCCGAAGCCGGCTTCGACTATTCGCGCCAGCAGGCGCTGCCCGAGGTGGGCGCCGCCGGCCAGGCGCGGCTCGCGGCCGCGCGCGTCGTGGTGGTCGGCGCGGGCGGCCTCGGCTCCGCCGTGCTCCCGAGCCTCGCGGGCGCCGGCATCGGCGAGCTCGTCGTCGTCGACCACGACCGCGTCGAAGGCTCGAACCTGCCGCGCCAGCCGCTGTTCACGGTCGCGGACATCGGCCGCTCGAAGGCGGAGGCCGCTGCGCTGCGCCTCGCCGCCTACAACCCCGGCGTGCGCGTGACCGCGCTCGCGCGGCGCTTCGATGCCGCGCTCGCCGCCGAGGTCGTGCCGGGGGCGGATGCCGTGGTCGACTGCACGGACAATTTCGCCACGAAATTCCTCGTCAACGACGCGGCGATGCGGGCGGGCGTCCCCGCCGTGCTCGCGAGCGTGTACCAGTACGAGGGACAGCTGCAGGTCGTGCGCGCGGACCAGGGCGGCTCCTGCCTGCGCTGCCAGTGGCCCGAGGCGACGCGTGACGGGCTCGTCGGCAACTGCGAGCAGGCCGGCGTGCTCGGGCCCGTGCCCGCCCTCCTCGGCCAGCTGCAGGCGACCGAGGTCCTGAAGCTCCTGCTCGACCTCCCGGGCCAGCTGCGCGACGAAGTCCTGCTGGTGAGCCTGCTCGAGCCGGGCATGCGCCGGCTCGCGGCGCCGCGCCATGCGGGCTGCGCCGGCGGATGCGTCCGGCTGCCGGGCGAGGCGGCGCCTGCGCCGCCCGCGGGCGTCGACCTCGGGCTGCCGCTCGCCGCGGCGGTGCGCGCGGGTTACCGCATCGTCGACATCCGGGAACCGATGGAGTGCGCGTTCGAGCCGCTGCCGGTCGAAGGCGAGTCCGTGCCGCTCGGCCGCCTGCTGGACGGCGGGCTCCCGCCCGATCCGGAACGCCCGGTGCTGCTCGTCTGCGCGCACGGCGTCCGGAGCCGCGCGGCGGCGGAGTTCCTGCGCGCGCGCGGCCACACCGCCGTCTGGTCGCTGGAAGGCGGGCTCGCCGGCCAGGCCGGCGCGCACTGATCAGAACGAGAACTGGTCCGGGGGGATTTCCATCAGGGACCGGGCGCCCGCGCCCAGGGCATCGAGGTGCGCCTCCGCGCGCGGCAGGATGCGCTGGAAGTAGAACCGCGCGGTCGCGACCTTGGACTTGTGGAATGCAGGCTCGGGCGTCCCGGCGCGCAGGGCCGCGTTGGAGACGGATGCCATCCACGCCCAGCACCAGGCGAGGCACAGGTAGCCGGTGACCTGCAGGTAGTCCGTCGAGGCGGCGCCGGTCTCGTCGGGATTGCGCGCCGCGCGCCGGGCGACCTCCTCGGTGGCGACGCTCCACTCCTTGAGCAGGCCGGCGAGGCGGGAGACGAATTCCGCGTTCGCGCCCTCGCCCGCGTGCCGCTCGCAGAAGCCGCCGATCAGGCCGCCCAGCCGCCGCGCCAGGTCGCCGCCGGAGCCCAGGACCTTGCGGCCGAGCAGGTCCATCGCCTGCACGCCGTTCGCGCCCTCGTAGATGAGCGTGATGCGCGCGTCGCGGAAGAACTGCTCGACGCCCGTCTCGCGCACGTAGCCGTGTCCGCCGTGCACCTGGATCGCCTCGCTCGTGCACTCGAGCGACATGCCGGTCGCGAAGCCCTTGACGACGGGCGTCAGCAGCGAGAGCAGCGCCTCCGCGTCCGCGCGCGCTGCGGCATCCGGGTGGTGCAGCGACGTGTCCATCTGCATGCCGGCGAACAGCGTCAGGACGCGCGCGCCCTCCACCAGCGCCTTCTGCGTCAGCAGCATGCGGCGCACGTCCGGGTGGCCGATGATCGGGTCGGCCGGCCCCGGCCCGCCCTCCGAGGTGCGGCCCTGGCGGCGCTCGCGGGCGTAGGCGAGCGAGGCCTGGAAGCCGCGCTCGCTCTGCGCGAGTCCCTGCAGGCCGACCCAGAGGCGCGCGTGGTTCATCATCGTGAACATGTTGCGCAGGCCGCCGTTGACCTCGCCGATCAGCCAGCCCCGTGAACGCTCGAAGTCCATGACGCAGGTGGCCGAGCCGTGGATGCCGAGCTTGTGCTCGACGCCCGAGCAGCGCACGCCATTCGCCTCGCCGGGCTTCCCGTCCGCGCCGGGCAGGTACTTCGGCACGAGGAACATGCTGATGCCGCGGCTGCCGGCCGGCGCATCGGGCAGCTTCGCGAGCACCATGTGGATGATGTTCTCGGTGAGGTCGTGCTCGCCGCTCGTGATGAAGATCTTCGTGCCCGTGATGCGGTAGCTGCCGTCGGCCTCGGGCTCGGCGCGCGTGCGCATGAGGCCGAGATCGGTGCCGGCGTGGGCTTCCGTCAGCACCATCGTGCCGCTCCACTCGCCGCTCACGAGCTTCGGCAGGTAGATGCGCCGCATCTCCTCGTTGCCGCGCTTGTGCAGGCAGAGCACCGCGCTGTCGGTGAGGCCGCTGTAGAGCTTCCAGGACATGTTGGCGGACACGAGCATCTCGCCGACCACGCCGCCCAGGCTCTCGGGCAGGCCCTGGCCGCCCGCCTCGACGGGGCCGCAGAGGGAGGCCCAGCCGTCTTCCACGTACTGCCGGTAGGCTTCCCGGAAGCCCGGCGGCGTGATGACGCGGCCGTCCGCCTCGCGCCGGACGCCCACGCGGTCGCCGGGCTCGTTGGTCGGCGCGACGACGTCCTCGGCGAAACGCGCGGCGCTCTCGAGCACGCCCTCGATCAGCTCGGCATTGACGTCGTCCCGGCCGAGCGCGCGGTAATGCGCCGCGACGTCCAGCACCTCGTGCAGGACGTAGCGCATCTCACGGAGGGGAACCTTGTAGGCGGGCATCGGCGGCGGCCGTCAGCGCGCGGTTTCGGCGCAGGTGATGCAACGGTCGGAATACGGCAGCGCCTGCAGGCGCCGCTCGCCGATCGGCTGGCCGCACTGGCTGCAGATCCCGTAGCTGCCCTGCTCGATCTGGGCCAGGGCGCGGTTGATCTGCGCGAGCTCGGCGGCGGTCGCCTCGCTGATGCCCGCGAGCACGGCGTCGTTCTCCATCTGCACGACCTGCTCGGCGAAGTCCTTGTCGAGCGGGCCCGAGGAGCGGGTGATGTCGGCGTGCACTTTCGCGGCGCGCGCGAGCAGCTCCTGCTTCTGCTGCAGGAGCTTCTCGCGGATGGGCTCGAATTTCGAAGTCATCGGGACCCTCGCCGAACGCGGGCGGCGGCCACGCCGCCGCCCCGGGGTCCCGTCAGTTTACCTGTACTTCAACCGTCTTTGGCTTCGCGGCCGGGAGCTTCGGCACCCGGACCTTCAGCACGCCGTTGCGGCTCTCGGCCTTCACGGCCGAGACGTCGGCGTCCTCGGGCAGGCGGAAGCTGCGGCTGAAGCGGCCGTAGAAGCTCTCGACGCGGTGGACCTTTTCGTCCTTGTGCTCGGCTTCCTTCCGGCGCTCGCCGCTGATCGTGATGACGTTCTCGTCGATCGTGACCTTCACGTCCTCCTTGGCGACCTCCGGCAGCTCCGCCTTCACGAGGTACTCGGACTCGGTCTCCGAGATGTTCGCAACCGGCGTCCAGGCCGGCGCGTCGTCGCCCTCGTCCGCGAGGCCCTGCCGGGCCGCAGCCGCGAGGCGGCCGAAGATCGGGCTGTATCGGGCAAACACGTCGTCCAGTTCCCTGAACGGTTCCCAGCGAATCAGTGTCATGTGGTGTCCTCCTTCGCCCCCCTCTCGGGGTCGGAACACTCAATGGGAGCGTCGCCGCGCCTTTCAAGCCCGGACGGCCCCGGCGCGGGGCGTTTGCTAGCCGTCCGCCCGCGCCCGTAATATCGGCCCGAAGGGGACCGGCGGGCCGGTCACCGCCAGCGGGAAACTCCATGGGTCGCGATCACAATCCGGTACCCGGTCAGTGGTACGAGAGCCTCGACGACGAAGAGGTCTTCAAGGTCGTCTCCATCGACGAGGACGCCGAGCTCATCGAGTTGCTGTACGAGGACGGCGACGTCGAGGAGATCGACTACGAGACCTGGCACGAGCTCGACCTCGAGCTCACGGACCAGCCCGAAGGATGGTCCGAGGACGGGGACGAGGACGAGGAAGACGACGACTACGACGAGGACGACGAGGACGAGGACTGGGACGACGACGAGGACGACGACGACGAAGACGACGACTACGGGGACCGCGACGACTATTGAGCCCGGTTCCCCGGCCCCGGAACCGTCCCGCCGGGCGCAGGTCCAAGGCGCATATGCCCTTGGAGCCACCCGAATGAAAGCCGCCCTCTTCCTGCTGCTGCCCGCCCTGGCCCTGGCCGCCTGCACCAGCACCGGCCCGCAGTCGGCCATCGGCACCCAGCAGAAGGCCGACCAGAAGCAGCGCCTGAAGCTCACGCGCACCAGCGACTGCATGTTCAACTCGACGATCGACGACTTCACCGCGCTCGACGACGCGCATCTCGTGCTCTTCAACTCGGGCCGTCGCAAGGCCTACCTGCTTCAGCTCGAGGGCGCCTGCTTCGACCTCAAGAGCGAACCGGCGATCGCGACCGTCGACGGCGACAACAACGGACAGATCTGCGGCTACGGCCGCGACTCCATCGCCTACCGCCGCATGGGTCGGTTCGAGGATTGCCGCATCCTCGGCATCGAGGCCCTCTCGGACACCCGGCGCGAGGCGCTCGGCATCGGGGCCGCCCCCAAGCCGAAGCCCAAGGCCCCAAAGGACGAGAAGCCGCAGGAGGGCGAGTCGCCTTCGTCGAAGTGAAGGGCCCCTTGAACACGGACCCTGCAGCACCTATATGCCATGCAGGCATTGGGCCTTGACCGGGTTGCCATGAAGAGAATCCTGCTGTTCCTGCTGACGAACTTCGCGATCCTCGCGGTCGCGAGCGTGACGCTGCGCCTGCTCGGCATCGAGCCCTGGCTCACCGCGAACGGCATCAGCTTCCGCTCGCTGCTGGTCTTCGGCGCCGTGATCGGCTTCGGCGGCGCCTTCGTCTCGCTCGCGATGTCCCGCTGGATGGCGAAGCGCGCGATGGGCGTGCAGGTGATCGAGAAGCCGCGGAACGAGCAGGAGCAGTGGCTGGTCGAGACCGTCCGGCGGCTCGCCTCGCAGGCCGGCATCGGCATGCCGGAGGTCGGCTGGTTCGACTCGCCGACGCCGAACGCCTTCGCGACGGGCGCGCGCCGTGACGCTTCCCTGGTGGCCGTGAGTTCAGGCCTCCTCCAGCGGATGCGCCGCAGCGAAGTCGAGGCCGTCCTCGGACACGAAGTCAGCCACGTGGCGAACGGGGACATGGTGACGCTCACCCTGATCCAGGGCGTCGTCAACACCTTCGTATTCGTAGCCTCGCGCGTGATCGGGAGCGTCGTGGACCGGCTCGTGTTCCGCTCGGAGAACGGCCAGGGCCCCGCGTTCTGGGTCGCGACGATGGTCGCCCAGCTCGTGCTCTCGTTCCTCGCGACGATGGTCGTGATGTGGTTCTCGCGGCAGCGGGAGTTCCGCGCCGACGCGGGCGGCGCGCGGCTCGCGGGCCGGCAGAACATGATCGGCGCGCTGCGCGCGCTCGGGCGCGGCGAACCCGACTCGCTGCCCGCGAAGATGGCGGCTTTCGGCATCAACGGCCACCGCGGCGAGGGCCTCCGGCGCCTCTTCATGAGCCACCCGCCGCTCGCGGAACGGATCGCGGCGCTGGAGTCCGCACCCCTCGCCTGAGGGCCCGCGCGACCGTCGGTGCCCGCCGGTTAAGATGCGGGGCATGAACCGGAACGGCGCAGCCCCCGCGCCCGCGAAGCTCGAGGCGCTCCGGGAGCTCCTCGAGCCCGGCGGCTGGCTCGACTCCGCGGAGGATCGCGCGCCGTTCGAGACCGATTTCCGCAGGCTCTATCGCGGCAGCACGCCGCTCGTCGCGCTGCCCGACTCCACCGAACGCGTCTCCGCGCTCGTCGCCTTCTGCGCGCGCGAGCGCATCGCGCTCGTGCCGCAGGGCGGCAACACGAGCTACTGCGGCGGCGCGACGCCCCGCCCGGAGGGCGACGAGGTCGTCGTGTCGCTCCGGCGCATGAACCGCGTCCGGAACGTCGACCTCGCGAACGACTCGCTGACGGCCGAGGCCGGCTGCGTGCTGGCCACGCTGCAGGCGACCGCCGCGGAGGCCGGCCGGCTGCTGCCGATGTCGATCGGCTCGGAAGGGAGCGCGACGCTCGGCGGCATCGTCTCGACGAACGCCGGAGGCACCGCGGTGCTCCGCTACGGGATGATGCGCGCGCTCGTGCTGGGGCTCGAGGTCGTGCTGCCGGACGGCCGCGTCCTCGACCAGCTGTCGGCCCTGCGCAAGGACAACACCGGCTACGACGTGAAGCAGCTCTTCATCGGCGCCGAGGGGACGCTCGGCATCGTGACGGCGGCGACGCTGCGCCTGTTCCCGCGGCCGGCGGAGACCGCGACGGCCCTCGTCGCGCTCGACTCGCCCGCCGCGGCGGTCGCCCTGCTCTCCCGCCTTCGCACGGCGCTCGGCGAGGCCGTCGCCACCTTCGAGCTGGTCCCGCGCCTCGCGCTCGAGTTCGTCGCCCGGCACGTGCCGGGCTGCCGCGATCCCTTCGAGGCGCCGCACGACTGGTACGTGCTCTCGGAGGCGACGCTGGCGGCCCCGGACGCGGGCTTCCGCGAGCGTTTCCAGTCGGTGCTCGCGGAGGCGATATCGGAAGGGGCCGCCCGCGATGCCGTCATCGCGACCTCCGACGCCGAGCGCGACGCGCTCTGGCGGCTGCGCGAGACGATTCCCGAGGCCCAGGGCCGGGAGGGCGCGAGCCTCAAGCACGACATTTCAGTCGAGACGGGGAAGATCCCCGCGTTCATCGACGCCGGGCGCGCGCTCCTTGCGCGACTCGCGCCGGGCGCGCGCCTCGTCGCCTACGGCCACCTCGGCGACGGAAACCTCCACTACAACCTGAGCGAGCCGGAAGGCGGCGATGGCGG
>DASSUY010000013.1:0-14005 GCA_035706525.1 Steroidobacteraceae bacterium | reverse complement strand
GTGAAGCGCGCATGGTCGGGCAGCGTCCGCGTCTCGACGAGGAGCCCGTGCGCCCGCAATAGCGCGAAGAAGCGCTCGGGGTTCCCTATGGCCGCGGCGGCGACGACCTCCCGCCCTGCGTAGTCCGCGAGCGGCCGGCGCGAACCGTCCCGGAACGCGACGACGGCGACGGGGGCGAGGTGCATGCGGATCGCCCCGGGCCATTCGAAACCGTCGCCGTTCACGACGACGGCGTCCACCTCCCGGAGCCGCGAGGCGGGCTCGCGCAGCGGGCCCGCCGGAAGCCGCCGGCCGTTGCCGAAGCCACGCATGGCGTCGACGACCGCGATCTCCAGGTCGCGCTCGAGCGCATAGTGCTGCAGGCCGTCGTCGCAGAGGACCACGTCGCAATCGGCTTCGAGCAGGCGGACGGCGTCCGACCTTCGCGCCCCGACCGCGACCGGAACCGGGAGCCGCCGGCGGATCATCAGCGCCTCGTCGCCCGCCGCGACTGCGGAGTCCGCATCGCCGACGCGCCGCGCGGGGCCGCCGGCGCCGCCATAGCCGCGAAGCGCGACGCCGGGCCGGAGTCCGCGTCGCGTGAGCTCGCCCGCCAGCCACAGGATGAACGGCGTCTTGCCGGACCCGCCCACCGTGAGGTTGCCGACGATCACGACCGGCCGCGGCGACCGGTAGCGCGCGAGCCAGCCGCGCGCGTAGAGAGTCCGCCTGAGACGCGCGAGGCCGCCGAACAGCCAGGCGAGCGGCAGCAGCCAGCGGCCCCTCCCGCCGCCGCCGTACCAGGTCGCCGTCAGCCAGTCATGGAGGCGCTTGGCCATGGCGGCGCGGCTTCAGACGTTGAACTGCATCCGGTGCAGCGCCGCGTAGATGCCGTTGGCCGCGAGCAGCGCCTCGTGGGTGCCCGACTCGACGATCCGCCCTTCGTCCATCACGAGGATGCGGTCCGCGCGCTCGATCGTCGCGAGCCGGTGGGCGATGACGAGCGTCGTGCGGCCGCGCATCAGCTCCGCGAGCGCCGTCTGAACGACGTGCGAGGACTCCGCGTCGAGCGCCGAGGTCGCCTCGTCGAGGATCAGGATGGGCGCGTCCTTGAGCAGCGCGCGCGCGATCGCGACGCGCTGGCGCTGCCCGCCCGAGAGCAGCGTGCCGCGGTCGCCGACCGGCGTCTCGAGGCCCTCCGGCAGCTCGTTCGCGAACTCGAGGACGTGCGCCGCCTGAGCCGCCCGCTGGACGGCCGCGTCGTCGGCGTCCGGCCGGCTGAAGGCGATGTTGTTGCGGATCGAGTCGTCGACCAGCATGACGTCCTGGCTCACCATCGCGATCTGGTTGCGCAGGTCCGTCAGCCGGTATTCGCGAAGGTCCACGCCGTCGAGCAGCACGGCGCCCGAGTCCGGGTCGTGGAATCGCGGCAGCAGGCTCACCAGCGTCGACTTGCCGCTGCCGGAGCGGCCGACGAGCGCGATGGTCTCGCCGGGTGCGGCGCGGAAGCTCACGCCGGCCAGCACCCGCCCCTTCTCCGCCTCGTAGGTGAAGCTGACGTCGCGGTACTCGATCTCGCCGCGCGCCCGCGCGAGCCTCTTCTCCCCGCCCGGGTCCTCCGCCGGCGCGTCCAGCACCTCGAAGACGCTCTCGCCCGCCGCGATGCCCTGCTGCAGGGGGCCGAGCACGCTGACCAGCCGGCGAAGCGGCGCGCTCACCATGAGGAGCGCGACCAGGAACGACATGAAGGCTCCCGGGGACATGCCCTTCTCGATCATGTCCCGGAGCGCCATGTACAGCACGGCGGCGAGGCCGAGCGAGGCGAACATCTGCACGACCGGGTTGGAGACGGCCCGGACGGTGATGAGCTTCATGAAGCTCGCGCGGTTGCGCTCGTTGACCGACTCGAAGGCGGACAGCCGGTGGGCCTCCGCGTTGAAGACCTTGATCATCCTGAGGCTCTCGAGCGACTCCTTGCCGACGCGCGTGACGTCGCCCATCGACGACTGGATGCGCGTGCTGTACCGGCGGAACAGCTTGCTGGTCAGCCGGATGAGCCCGACGGCGACCGGCGCCACGGCCAGCGCGAACAGCGTCAGGCGCCAATTCAGGTAGAGCAGGTAGCCCAGGAGGCCGACGATGGTGAGCGTGTCGCGGATGACGAAGGTGACCGCGTTGGTCGCGGCCTCCGCGACGAGCTCGATGTTGTAGGTCAGCCGCGACAGGAGCTGCGCGACGCCGTTGCGGTCGAACCATGCGACGGGCAGCTGCAGGTAGCGCGCGAAGACGTCGCGCCGGATGGCCTTGATGACCTGCCGCCCGACCCAGCCGGGCGCGTAGACCGAGAGGTAGTCCCCCACGCCCCGCACGAGGAACAGCACGATGATGCCGGCCGGGACGAGGTAGAGCAGGCGCTCGTCGCGCATGTTCTCCTCGAACGCCCCGTCGAAGAACTTCTTCGTGAGGACCGCGAAACCCGTGTCCACGGCGGCGAACATCACCATGCCGAGGACGCCGAGCAGGAACATCGCCCAGTACGGGCGCGCATAGGCGAGGAGCCTCAGGTAGGTCCTGAGGGCGCCGGCGTCCAGGGGCCGCTTCGGCCCGTCCTTAGCTTTCCGGCTGCTCGCTGACTGTCGCAATGTTGACCTGCGTGAAGCCCTGGCGCGCCGCGACGTCCATCGCCGTCACGACGGACTGGTGCGTGGCGCGCGCGTCGGCGCGGATCGTCACCGGGCCGTCGCCAGCCTCGCCAGCCACCTGGCGAAGCGCGGACGAGAGCGTCGCGCGCTCGTTGTTGACGAGCGCGCGGTCATTGACGCGGTAGCTGCCCTGAGCCGACACGGTGATCACGATCGGGCTCGCCGTCCGCTCCGTGGTCGCGGATCCCGCCTCCGGCAGCTCGACGCGCAGCCGCGAGTCCTGGACGAAGGTCGTGGACAGCATGAAGAAGATGACGAGCAGGAGGACGACGTCGACGAGCGAGATCATGTTGAGCTCGATCTCGTCCGGGCGCTTGGCGCGGAGCCTCATGACGCCGCTTCGCGGCGCCGCGGGCCGCGCCCCGCGCGGCGCTCGAGCTGGTCGAAGGCGCGCACGAGCTTCATCGCTTCCTTTTCCATGTCGACGACCAGGAGGTCGACGGTGCCCCGCAGGTAGCGGTAGCCGAACAGCGCGGGAATCGCGACGATGAGCCCGGCGGCCGTCGTGATGAGGGCCGTGCCGATGCCGCCCGACAGGACGCGCGGGTCGCCGACGCCTTCCCGCGAGATGGCCTCGAAAGCCTGGATCATGCCGGTGACCGTCCCGAGGAGGCCGAGGAGCGGCGAGACGGCGGCGATCGTGCCGAGCGTACCCAGGAAGCGCTCGAGCTCGTGCACCACGTGGCGTCCCGTGTCCTCGATGGCCTCCTTCATGATCTCGCGTCCCTGGTCCCGGTGGGCGAGCCCTGCCGCCAGGACGCGGCCGAGGGGCGAGTTGGCCGCCAGGGCGTCGATGTGCCGCTCGTTGAGGGTCTGCGATTCGACGAGCTTCCAGATGCGATCCGTCAGCTCGCGCGGGATCACGCGCTTGCGCTGCAGGGTCCAGAGGCGCTCCAGCATGATCGCCGCTGCCACCACCGAGCAGGCGATCAGCGGCCACATGACCGGGCCGCCCGCGAGGATGATTTCCCACATGGCGCCGGATGATACCGTGCAAGCGGCCGGCCTGTCCGGGGGATGTCCCGTCAGCGCGCCGCGCGCCACCAGTGCGGATGGTCGCGGCGCTCCGTCTCGACCGTCAGGCCGCCGCCATGCGCCGGAAAGCGCACGGTGATGGCGCCCTCGGTCGCCGTCCCGAGCACCGTCGTGCCTGCCGCGCGCCAGCGCGCGACGACTTCGGGCCGGGGCATGCCCCAGCGATTGCCATATCCGGCGGAGGCGATGCCGAGGCGCGCGTCCGCGGCGGCTACGAGCGCCGCGGACGAGGAACTCTTGCTGCCGTGGTGCGGCAGCAGCACGACGTCGGCGGCGATCCGCTCGCGCGCGAGGAACGCTTCCGCCCCGGCTTCGGGGTCCGCGAGCAGCAGGGCCGAACCGCCGGGGCCCGAGACGTGCAGCGCACAGGAGCGTTCGTTGTCGCTCCCCTCGAATCCCTCCGGCGGGTGCAGGACGCTGAAGCGCACGCCATCCCACTGCCAGGTTGCGCCCGCGGCGCAGGTTTCGTCGGCCGCGAGGCGGCTGCCCGGCGCCGCCATCAGCCGGCCAATGGACAAACCGCCCTGGAGCGCATCGACGCCACCGGCATGGTCGTCGTCGTCATGGCTGACGACGAGCCGGTCGACGCGGCGCAGCCCCCGCGCGCGCAACAACGGCAGGAGCGAGACGCGCGCCGCCGCGCCGCCGCCCCTCCATCGCGGGCCCGCGTCGAACACGAGCGTGTGGCGCGCCGTCCGGACGATCGCCGCCAGCCCCTGGCCGACGTCGACCACGGTCATCGTGAAGTCGCCCGGCCCCGCCCGCGGCGGGCCCCCGGCCGTGACCGCGACGACGAGAACCGCGGCGACGGCCCGCAGGCCCCCGACGCGGAGGCAGCATCCCGCGAATGCGAGCGCGACCGCCGCGGCGATCGCCGTGACCGGCGCGGCCGCGGGAGACCAGCTCGCTGCCGGCCATGTCGCGATCGACTCGAGCAGCGGCCAGCTGCGGTCGAGCGGAATGGCGAGCGCGCGCCAGGCGAAGGCGCTCGCCTCCGGCAGGACGGCCGCGAGTGCCGTCGCCGCGAGCAGCGCCGGCAGCAGCAGCACGCTGAAGAGCGGGATGGCCGCGGCGTTCACGAGCGGCGCGACGAGCGACAGGCGCCCGAAGCTCGCGGCGAGGACGGGCGCGAGCAGCACGGTGATCGCGCCCTGCGCGCGCGCGAATGCGATCGCCTTCGCGCGCGTGCCCGACCCGGCCTCGGCCACTGCGAGCAGGGCCGCGGTCGCGACGAAGGACAGCCAGAATCCCGCCGAGGCCGCCGCCAGCGGGTCTGCCGCGACCAGGAGGCCGGCCGCCGCGGCGAGCGTCCGCGCGGGCGTCGAGGCACGGCGCAGGACGCGGATGCCCGCCACCACCGCGACGGTCGCGAACGTCCGAAGCGCCGGCACGGAGCTTCCGGACAGCAGCGCGTAGCCGCAAGTCGCGCCGACGACGACCGCGGCTTCGAGCGATGCGCGTCCGCGCAGGCGCACCGCGAAGGGCAGCCGCCAGGCGAGCCGGAGCAGAGCCAGCACGGCGATCGCACAGCCCGTCACGTGCAACCCCGAGATGGCCATCAGGTGGGCGACGCCGGTGACGGCGAACGCCTCCCAGAGCCCGTCGGGGATGTTTCCGCGAAGGCCCACGGAGAGGCCCTGCAGCACCGCGGAAGTCGGTCCTGCGGGCAAGGCGGCTTCGATCGATCGCCCGATGCGCGCGCGCAGGCGCTCGATGGGCTCGCCGGCGGCGGCCTGGATCCGCTCGGGCGTCCCGGACACATAGCCGGTCGCGCCGATCCCGGCACGCAGCAGCGCGAGCTCGCGATCCTGGGCACCCGGGTTCGCGAAGCCGCGCCGGCAACGGAGCTTCACCGGCAGGCGCCAGGTCTCCCCCGTCGCCGGCAGCCGGTCCGCGTCGTACCAGGCGAGTCGCACCCGGCGCGGCAATCCCGCGGACGGCCGGACGACTTCCGCGTCGAAATCGGTCCGCCCCTCACGCTCGAGCGGCGGCTCGCGGATCCGCGCGACGAGCTCGACCGCTTCCTTGTCGCGCGCGCAGGGCCAGTCCCCGGCCAGCGCCTGTGCAGCCGCGAGCTGCCCAAGCGCGAAGCCCGCGCAGGCGGCTGCGAGGACGGGCCGGCCCGACGCGAGCAGCAGCGCGAGCAGCAGCAGGCCACAAGCTGCGGCCGGGGGCGGCAGCGCCGGGAGCCCGTGGAGCGCGACGGCGCCCGCGCAGAAGGCGGCGAGGCATCGGGGCATGGCGGGAGGCCTTCAGGCGCGTTCGCGGAAGCCTGCGCCGCGGCCGGGCCGGCCGGAATGCGATCAAGCGCTGCGTTCGCGCAGAATCCCGTCCTCGAGCAGCAGTATGCGATCCATGCGTGCCGCGAGCGCGTGGTCGTGCGTGACGATCACGAGGCTCGTCCCCAGCTCGCGGTTGAGTTCCATCATGAGGTCGAAGACCTGGCCGGCGTGGCGCCCGTCCAGGTTCCCCGTCGGCTCGTCGGCAAGCACGATCCGCGGGCGCGTGATCAGGGCGCGCGCGACGGCGGCGCGCTGCCGCTCGCCGCCGGAGAGCTGCGAGGGCCGGTGCTGCAGCCGCCCGCCGAGCCCGACGCGCTCGAGGAGTTCCGACGCGGCCGCGGCCGCGCCGGCCCAGGGCGTGCCGCGGATGAGGAGCGGCATCGCGACGTTCTCCACCGCGCTGAATTCCGGCAGCAGGTGGTGGAACTGGTAGACGAAGCCCATCGCACGGTTCCTGAGCCGCCCGCGCTCCGCGTCGTCGAGCGCGGACATCTCGCGGCCGTCGATCAGCACGCGGCCGGCGGTCGGCAGGTCCAGCCCGCCGAGCAGCTGCAGCAGCGTCGTCTTGCCGGACCCCGAAGCGCCGACGACGGCGACGCGCTCGCCCTCGCGCACCGCGGCGTCGACGCCGGCGAGCACGCGGACGATCGCGGGGCCCTGCCGGAACTCCTTCACGAGGCCTTCGCAGGCGAGGACGACGGCTTTGCTCATGGCGGCTTGTTCAGACCTCGTGGCGAAGCGCTTCGGCGGGCTGCGTCGTCGCGGCGCGCCAGGCAGGATACAGCGTGGCGAGCACGCCGAGCGCGAGCGCGAGGCCGGCGACGAGCGCGACGTCGCCCGCGTGGATGTCGGACGGCAGCTCGGCGATGAAGTACACGCGCGGGTCCACGAGCGTGACGCCCGTGACCCGCTGCAGGAAGGACACGACCGGCGTGATGTTCGCGGCGAGCAGGAGCCCGAGCGCGAGGCCGACCGCGGTGCCGGCCACGCCGATGACCGAGCCCTGCGTCACGAAGATCGCGACCATGTCGCGCGGCGAGCCGCCGAGCGTCCGGAGGATGGCGATGTCCGCGCGCTTCTCCTTCACGACCATGACGAGCGTCGCGATGATGTTGAACGCCGCCACCGCGACGACCAGCATCAGGACGAAGAACATGATCGACTTGGTCACCTGCAGGGAGCGGAAGAAGTTGCCCTGCCGGCGGCTCCAGTCGTTGATGTAGTACGCCTCCGGCAGCAGCTGGCCGATCGCGCGGATGCGCGCGCCGGCCGCATTCGCGTCCTCGAAGCGGTAGCGAAGCCCCGTCACCGCGTCGCCGAGCCGGAAGAGGCGCTGCGCGTCCCGCATGTCGACGAGCGCGAGTCCCTGGTCGAACTCGTACATGCCGGCATCGAGGGTCCCGGCCACGGTGAAGCGGCGCATCCGCGGCATCACGCCGGCCGGCGTCACCGTGCCCTGCGCGATCACGGCGAGGACGCCGTCCCCCGGCCCGACGCCCAGCGACTGCGCGAGCCCGCGGCCGAGGAGGATCCTCCACTCCCCCGGCCGCAGCTCGTCGAACCCGCGGCCGGACACGTGCGACTCGAGCGCCGAGACCCGCCGCTCGGCCTCCGGCTGGACGGCGCGGAGGTCGACGGCAGCCGAGCGCTCGCCGGCCACCAGCATCGCGCGGCCCTCCACGTACGGCGCGACGGCGACGACGCCGCTGGCGCGGGCGGTCTGCTCCGCGAGCGCGCGCCAGTCCGGCAGCCGTCCCTCGAGGCCCTCGAGCGTCGCGTGCGCGACGATGTCGAGGATCCGACGCGACAGGTCGCGCTCGAAGCCGTTCATGACCGACAGGACCGTGATGAGGACCGTGACGCCGAGCGCGATGCCCGCCATGGCGATCGCCGAGATGAATCCCACGAAGCGGTTGTCCTTGCGTGCGCGCAGGTAGCGGAGCCCCACCCAGGCGGGCCAGCGGGGCGCGCCGCCCTTTGCGGAAGCCTCACTCATAGCGCAGCGCCTCGGCGGGCTCGGTCGCAGCCGCCTTGCGCGCGGGGTACACCGTCGCGAGCAGCGTGAGCGCGAAGGCGATCGCGGACACGACGAGCACGTCGACGGCGCGAAGCTCCGAGGGGACCCTCGAGATGTAGTAGATCGCCGGGTCGAAGACCTGGAAGCCGAACAGACGCTCGAGCGCCTGGACGATGTCGCCCGCGTTCAGCGCCAGCACGACTCCGAGCAGGATGCCCGCCACCGCGCCGATCCAGCCGATCAGCGTGCCCTGCACGATGAAGGTGGAGACGACCCCGCCGCGCGAGAAACCCAGCGTCCTCAGGATTGCGATGTCGTTGCGCTTCTCGGAGACGACCATGACGAGGCTCGCGACGATGTTGAACGCGGCCACGGCGACGATCAGCAGCAGGATGACCGCCATCATCGCCTTCTCGATGCGTATCGCGCGGAAGTAGGCCGTGTGCTCGCCCGTCCAGTCCGTCGCGCCTCGCAAGCCCAGCGCCGAGGCGAGCGCGGGCGTCCGCGCGGGCGCGTCGAAGGGGTCCGCGTAGAACACGCGCACGCCGGCGGTCGCCGAAGGCCCTGCGAGGGCGGCGACGTCCTCGAGAGAGGCGAACGCGAGCGTCGAGTCGTGGTCGGCGAGCCCGATCTCGAACTCCCCCGACGTCGTGAAGCCGCCGATGCGCGGCGCGAGCGCGCCGTCCGCGCCGGCCCGCAGGAGCAGGAGGCTCACCGGCGTTCCCTCGGCCGCGCGCAGCTGGGCCGCCAGCACGCGCCCGAGCACGACGCGCCCGCTGCCGGCGGTCAGCGCCGCGAGGTCGCCGGCGATCATCGCGTCGGCGAGCGGCGTGCCGGCGCGGAAGTCGCGCGCGTCGATGCCGCGGAGCACGGCGCCCGAGAGCGTGGAGCCGTTCGACAGCAGTCCCTGGACCTCGACGAAAGGTTCCGCGCTCACGACGCCGGGTTGCTCCCTCGCCCGCTCCGCGAGCTGCCTGAGGGCTTCCGCGTCCGGCGCCGCCGGCAAGGTCGCATGGGCCGACAGGGACAGGAGGCGCGTCCGCAGCTCGCCTTCGAATCCGTTCATGACCGAGAGGATCGCGATCAGCGCCGCGACCCCGAGCGCGATCCCGGCGAGCGAGACCCAGCTGATGAAGGACACGAAGTACGCGTGCTGGCGCGCACGCGCGTAGCGGAGCCCGAGCCCCAGGGGCAGGGGAGTCAGCATGTGCCGCAGTTCACAGGATTCGGAAAGCCCATCAAGGATTTACCGTGCCAACCTCGACAGGCTCGCACCCGGTGCTACACTCGAAAGCGGAGGTATCGCCATGCCTATCCTACGCATTTTGGTGTCGGTCGCGCTGCTCGCGGCCACTCCCGCCCTCGCCGAGACGCTCGCGACGCCCGCCGCTCCCGCGGCGGCCAGCGACCACCCGGGCCGGGGCAGCACGATGGCGACGGTGGAGAGCCGCTTCGGCCCGCCGAGCAACCGTCACGCGGCGGTCGGGAATCCGCCGATCACGCGCTGGGACTACCCGCAGTTCTCCGTTTATTTCGAGAACGACCGCGTGCTCCACACGGTGCTCGCGCGGAGCGCGCCCGCCGGCTGAGCGAAGCCGGCGCCGCAGTCGCGGTATCCTTGAGGCCATGACCCGCCGGGTTCGCCCCGGAACGGGTTCCTTCGCCTGCAGGATGCCCGATGCCCCCGACCCCGCCCGCCGCCGCGAGGCTGCCCGCCGCCGCTGAAACCGCCGCCTGGGGCGAGCTGTATGGCAGCAGCGCCGCGTTCTATGTCGCGGAGGCGGCCCTCGGCGCGAATGCACCCCTGCTCGTCGTCGCCGGCAGCGGCCGGGAAGCGGACCAGTACCTCGCGGAGCTTCGGTTCTTCCTGGCCGGCCGCCTGCCGGTCTGGTCGTTCCCGGACCGCGAAACGCTGCCCTACGATCCCTTCTCGCCCCACCCCGACATCGTGTCGGAGAGGCTGCGCTGCCTCGCAGCCTTGCCGGACCTCGGGCACGGCGTCGTGGTCACCACACTGGTGGCGCTGCTCGACCGGCTCCCGCCGCGAAGCTTCATCGCCGCGCAGGCTTTCACGCTGGCCGCGGGAGAGCGCATCGACCTCGCCGCCCTTCGCCGCCGCCTCGCCGATGCCGGTTATGCCCAGGTCACGCAGGTCCTGAGCCCGGGCGAGTTCGCGGTGCGCGGGGCCGTCGTGGACCTGTATCCGGCCGGCGCGTCCCAACCCTACCGGCTCGACCTCTTCGACGACCTCATCGAGTCGGTCCGCGCCTTCGATCCCGCCGACCAGCGCTCCGGCGCGAAGCTGCCGGCGATCCCGCTGCTCCCGGCACGCGAGATCCCGTCATCGCCGGAAGCGATCGCCGCATTCCGTGCGCGCTGGCGCGAGCGCTTCGAGGGCGATCCGCAGGCGAGCCCGGTGTACCGGGGCGTGAGCGCCGGCCAGGCGCCCGCCGGCATCGAGTCCTGGCTGCCGTTGTATTTCGGCGAAACGGCCGGCCTGGCCGCTTACCTGCCCGGGCCCAGCGTCGTCGTGGACCTCGTAGGGCTCGAGTCCGCGCTCGCTGCCCACGGCGCGGAGATCGAGGCGCGGTTCGAGCAGCGCCGCGGCGATCGCGAGCGTCCGCTGCTTCCGCCGCACGAGGCCTTCCTGCCCGCCGCCGACACGCTCGCCGCCCTCGCGGCGCATCCGCGCCTTCGCCTGACGAGCGTCAAGGTCGAGCCGATCGGCGCGACGGGCCAATTCACGAATTTCGCTTCGGCGGCGCCGCCGGAGCTCCGCGCCGATGCGCGCTCGGGCGAGCCGCTCGCGAAGCTTGCGGAGTTCACGCAGGGCTTCGACGGGCAGGTGCTCGTGACCGCGGACTCCGCCGGGCGCCGCGAAGTCCTGCTCGACATGCTGCGCCGCCAGGGACTGACGGCCGACGTCGCCGGCGACTGGCCGGGCTTCCTCGAGAGCGGCAGCGCGCTCGGCCTCGCGATCGCGCCGGACGTGCGGGGGCTCCTGCTGCCCGGGCGCAGGATCGCACTCGTCGCCGAGGAGCAGCTCTTCGGGGAACGGGCGCGCCAGGAGCGTCGGCGGCGGCGCGCGGAGCGGGATCCCGAGGCGATCCTGCGCGACCTCGCGGCGCTCACCCCGGGCGCGCCGGTCGTGCACGAGGACTACGGCGTCGGGCGCTACCGGGGGCTTCGCGTCATGCAGGTCGCCGGGCAACCTGCCGAGTTCCTCGTGATCGAGTACGCGGGCGGGGACCTGCTCTACGTTCCGGTACATGCGCTCGCGCTCGTTACGCGCTACACGGGCGGATCCCCCGACTCCGCCCCCTGGCACAAGCTCGGCACGGAGCAGTGGGCGCGTGCGCGCCGGCGGGCGGCCGACCGCGTGCGCGACGTCGCCGCAGAACTGCTCGACCTCTATTCGCGCCGTGCCGCCCGCGAGGGCCGGCCGCTCGAGTTCGACGAGAACGCCTACCGCGCCTTCGAGGCCGCCTTTCCGTTCGAGGAGACGGCGGACCAGCACGACGCGATCGAGGCGGTGCTCGCCGACATGCGCTCGGGGCGGCCGATGGACCGCGTCGTCTGCGGCGACGTGGGCTTCGGGAAGACCGAGGTCGCGCTCCGTGCGGCGTTCGCAGCGGTCTCGGGCGGGCGGCAGGTCGCGGTGCTCGTGCCGACCACGCTGCTCGCCCAGCAGCACGCCCAGACCTTCGCGGACCGGTTCGCGGACTGGCCGGTCCGCGTCGAGAACCTCTCCCGCTTCCGCACGGGGCCCGAGCAGAAGGCGGTGGTCGAGGGGCTGAAGTCCGGCGCCGTGGACATCGTGATCGGCACGCACCGGCTGCTGCAGCGCGACGTCGCCTTCCGCGACCTCGGCCTCGCCGTGATCGACGAGGAGCACCGCTTCGGCGTCAGCCACAAGGAGCGGCTGAAGCAGCTGCGCGCGGACGTCGACACGCTCACGCTGACGGCGACGCCGATCCCGCGCACGCTCAACATGGCCCTCGGGGGCCTGCGCGACCTCTCGCTGATGACGACGCCGCCGGCCGAGCGCGTCGCGATCGAGACCTTCGTGGCCGAGTGGAGCGACGGCCTCGTGCGCGAGGCTTGCCTGCGCGAGATCCGCCGCGGCGGCCAGGTGTACTTCGTGCACAACGTGGTCGAGGACATCGAGGCGTTCGCGGAGCGCCTGCGCCGCATCGCGCCGGAGGCGACCATCCGCGTCGGCCACGGCCAGATGCGCGAGCGCGACCTCGAGCGGCTGATGCTCGACTTCTACCACCGCCGTTTCCAGGTCCTCGTCTGCACGACCATCATCGAGTCGGGCATCGACGTGCCGACCGCGAACACGATCCTGATCGACCGCGCGGACCGGTTCGGCCTCGCCCAGCTGCACCAGCTGCGCGGGCGCGTCGGCCGCTCGCACCACCGGGCCTGGGCCTACCTGCTCGCGCCGCCGGTCGCCTCCCTTCCCGAGGATGCCCGCAAGCGTCTGGAAGCCGTCGAGTCGCTGGAGGACCTCGGGGCCGGCTTCACGCTGGCGACGCAGGACCTCGAGATCCGGGGCGCGGGAGAGCTGCTCGGCGAGGAACAGAGCGGCCAGATCCAGGAAGTCGGCATCGGCCTCTACCTGGACCTGCTCGAGCGGGCGGTCGCCGCGCTCCGCGAGGGCCGCGAGCCCGCGCTCGAGGCGCCGCTCTCCTCCGGCACCGAGGTGGACCTGCAGCAGCCGGCGCTGCTGCCCGAGGACTACATCCCCGACGTCCAGATCCGCCTGCAGCTGTACAAGCGCATGGCGGGAACGACCGACGCGGCGCACCTCGACGACCTCGAGGCCGAGGTCGTCGACCGCTTCGGACCGCTGCCCCCGCCCGCGAAGACGCTCATCGTCGTGCACCGGCTGCGGCAGCGCGCCGCCGCCCTCGGCATCCGGCGACTGGAGCTGGGATCGGCCGCGGGCGTCGTCGAGTTCCGCCCGGAGCATCGCGTGGAACCGGCGCGCGTCCTGAAGCTGATCCAGCGGGCGGACGGGCGCTATCGCCTCGACGGTCCGACGCGGCTCCGGCTGCGCGTCGAGGCTGCGGAGCCCCCCGCGCGCGTCGCCGCCGCGGAAAAGCTGCTGCAGGATCTGGGAGCCTAGACGAGCCGGCCGCTGTCGAGCTCGAGCGCGGGGCGCTCGATGAGCTCCCGCGCCAGGGCGGCGGCCGCGAGCCTGCGCGGGCCGGAATCCGGCGCTTCGGCCGGCGGCTCCCGCCCGTGCAGGCGCGCGAGCCGCATCCGGCTGACGGGGTCCGGCGGGCGCTTGAGCGCATCCAGGAGCCGCGCCGCCGCTTCCGGGTCGTTGCAGACCGGCACCACGTCGCAGCCCGCTTCCAGTGCGAGCCGGCCGCGCAAGGCGATGTCGCCGAACGCCGCGGCGCCGGCCATCGAGAGGTCGTCCGCGAACACGGCGCCCTGGAAGCCGAGCTCGCCGCGCAGGACTTCCCGGATCCAGCGCGGCGAGAGACTCGCCGGGCGCTCGTCCACCGCCGGGAATACGACGTGCGCGACCATCACCGCCGGCAGCCCGTTGGCGATCAGCCGCCGGTAGGGGGCGAAATCCGCCTCGAGGTCGGGCCATTCGCGCCGGTCTACCGGCAAGGCGACGTGCGAGTCCGCGGCGACGGCGCCGTGTCCGGGGAAGTGCTTCGCCGTCCCCGCCATGCCTGCCTCGCGCATGCCGAGCATGTACGCGACCGCGAGGTCCGCCACCGCGCCCGCGTCGGAGTGCAGCGCGCGGTCACCGATGACGCTGCTGACGCCGTAGTCGAGGTCGACGCAGGGCGCGAACGAGAGGTCGACGCCGGCCGCGCGCAGCTCCGCCGCCATGAGCCAGCCGAGCTCGCGCGCGAGCGAAAGGCCCGCCTCCCGGTCCGCGCGAAAGCGCCGGCCGATCGCGGCCCGCGGCGGCAGCCGCGTCAAGCCTTCGCGGAAGCGTTGCACCCGGCCGCCTTCCT
>DASSUY010000012.1:0-4104 GCA_035706525.1 Steroidobacteraceae bacterium | reverse complement strand
GCGCCTGCAACAGCACCCCCGCGAGCCCCAGTACGAGCAGCGCGGCGACGCCATACAGCAGCTGGACTGCCGGCTCGTTCAATCGCCGCTCCGCTTGCCCGGTCCGTCCTTCAGGCGCAGGCCGCGACCGCCGGACGGGCTCGCGGCACCCTCGCCGATCAGCTCAATGCCGGCGCGATCGAGGGCGTCGATGAGCTTCACCAGGGAATCCACGTTGCCCCGGATGACGTCCTCGCTCGCTTCCATGCGCTGGATCGTCGGCACGGAAAGCCCGGCAAGGCGCGCAAGCCGGCGCTGGTCGATGCCGAGCAGGGCCCGCGCGGCGCGGAGCTGGGCGGCGGAGATCATGGCGAGCGGTTCAGGTCTCTGATGTCCAGGACATCAACAATTATATATCTTGCCAGAATGTTGCCGCACCCGGCCTGACCCTGGCAGGGCTCAACGTAGCCTGAACCGGCCGCAGCCGTGCCAGGCCTCGCCCGCGACGGTCAAGGTCGCTTCCGCCTCGAAGGCTTCGCCGCTCATGGCGTCCTCGCAGGGCTTCCTGAGGAAGCGCAGCGCCACCGGGGTCCCGTCCGCCGTCCTGCCGCTCCAGCCGTCCGCGGTCACGGCGGCATTCGCGACCTCGACTTGCCGATTGCCGTAGTCGAGGCTCCCCGTAAGGCGGGGTGGCGGTCCGGGTCGCACCTCGACGCGCCAGCCGGGCTCCTGCCCGATCGCCATGAAGGCGGAGCCGGCGTGGGCGGGTGCGGGCGGTTCCGCGCCGGGGACTTCGGCGGGCGCGGGACCTTCGACGCGCTGGCAGGCGGCGAACGCCAAGGCGGCGATGAAGGCGAGGGCGGTGCGCAAGGCGGCCTCCTGCCGCGATGCTAGCGCAGTGCGCCGCCCCCGATCACGGCATCGGCTGTCAGCGACCCCTGACCCGGTGCCGCGAGCTTCCCCTCTGGTGCGCAAGTACCCGGGCTGCGAGCGTCGGGATCGAGTCACAGGAGACGGCAATGCGAATCCCGATGGCGATACTGGCGGCGCTGCTCGCGACGAGCGCGGCGCCTGCGCGTGCGCAGGACCTGGCCGGCGACCGCGCAGTCGGCGAGGTCGCGTTCAGCGACGAGACGCTCCAGCTGCGCTATCGCGACGCCGGGCGCAACGTGGACGTCGGCAACGGCGGCCGCGCTTCGGGCGCCCTCTTCCTGAGCGAAGACCGGGACATCGTGCTGAACGGCGACCTGCTGTTCCCCGCGCAGATCGGCTTCGACCGCCTGCAGCTGCTGTTCGGCCCGCGTGCCTACGCCGCGCTCCTCGAGGACGAGAACACCGACGTCTTCGCCGTCAGCCTCGGCGTCGAGGCGCGCTTCGTCATCGATCCCGGGAGCGGCCTCGCCATCGCGGGGCAGGCGTTCTATGCGCCGGACATCCTGACTTTCGGCACGGCGGACAACCTGACCGACCTCAGCGCGCGCATCGAACTCGGCCTGCAGGACCGCCTGACCGTCTTCGGCGGGATGCGCTGGTTCGAGTTCGACCTGATCAACGACCTCGGGACCCGCACGCTCCAGGAGGAGTTGTTCGCCGGCCTCAGCTGGCGCTTCTGACGCGTCGCGGCGGTCATCCCGCCGCGGGCGGTTCCCCGAGCGCCGCGCCCCACTTCGCATCCTGGCCGTAGATGTCGCGGCGGAAGTTCATCACGCCGCGCGCGTCGACCCAGGCGGTCCAGTAGGTGAGGAGCACCGGTACCTTCTTCTTCAGCGTCACGTTGACGAGCTTGCCGGCGGCGACGGTCGCGGCGATCGATTCGGCGTTCCAGCGCGAAGGATCGTCGAGCACGAGCTCGGCGAGTTTCAGCGCATCCTGCACGCGCACGCAGCCGGAGCTGAACGAGCGCTCGGCGCGCTCGAACAGCGACTGCGAGGGCGTGTCGTGCAGGTAGACGAGGTAAGGATTCGGGAACATCAGCTTGACGCGGCCGAGCGCATTGTCGGGCCCGGGATCCTGGCGCAGCGTGTACGGGATGTGGCCGCCCTGGAAGCGCGACCAGTCGACGCTCGCCGGGTCGATCACGCGGCCCTCCGCGTCCAGCACCTTGAGCTGCTTGCGCGCGAAGACGCCCGGGTCCTTGCGCGCGACGGGCAGGATGTCCGCCCGGATGATGCCGGGCGGGACCGTCCAGGTCGGGTTGAAGACGAGGTAGTTGATCTCCGAGCGGAAAATCGGCGTCTGGCGGTAGGGCTTGCCCACCTGGACGCGCGTGCTCCACGCGATTTCCTGGCCCCGCACGTAATAGAGGCTGAATCCCGCGACGTTCACGACGATGAACTCCGGCGGGAGGTCCTGCAGCAGCACGCGGCCGCGGTCGAGGTTGATGCGCAGCTGCCGGATCCGGTCCGCGACGGGCACGTTGAGCTCCGCGATCGTCCCGGCGCCGACGACGCCGTCGGCCTCGAGGCCCATCCGGCCCTGGAAGCGGCGCACCGCAGCCTCGAGTGCCTCGTCATAAGCCTCGGGTGACGCGACGGCTGCCGTCGCATCCAGGTCGCCGCTCGCCGCGAGGCGCGCACGAAGCGCCGGCACCCGCGGATCGCTCGCGCCGGGCTTGAGCGCAGGCCCCGCCGGCACGGAACCGGGGGTCGGCAGGGCGGCGCGGTAGCGGGCCAGCTCGCGCTTCAACCCGACGTAGAGGCGGTGCGTCGGCTTCAAGCCCTCGATGCGGCGCGCGAGGTCACCGGCGGCCAGCGCCTCCTCGACCTCGCGCGCAATGTCCCGACCCTCGATGCCGCGGCCGAAGTTCCACTTCGCGTCGAAGCTCGCCGCATCCACCTTGCCGAAGGCGAGGTGGCGCCCGAGGCGCAGCAGCGACTCGGTCATGAGGACGTCGTACTGCCCGCGAAGGGTCGCCGTCGCCCCAGGCTCGCGGGCCTGGCGGGTGAGGTCGCGCAGCAACGCCAGCTGGTAGTCGGCCGGGTTGAGGCCGTCGGCTTCGCTGCCTGCGATCGCCGCGAGCAGCGCGTCCGCATTCTTCGCGTCGCCCCAGGCCGGCCGGAAGCCCCGGCGCGCGTAGAGCGTCTGCATGATTTCCTGCATGGCGACGGTGACGCCATGGATGCGCGTCGCGTCGGGACTCATGAGCGAACCGAGTTCGGCGCCTATCGCTGCGGCGACGGGCTCATCGGCGTCCTGCGGGGCCGCGTGGCCGGCGGTGAGCGGCGTCCCGAGGCAGGCCGCCGCCAGCAGGGCGAGGCCGAAGCGCCATCCGGTCACGGGCCACTCCTCGACGCAGTGGGTTTCATCGGCTGCACGGCCTGCATTGTGCAAGCAGCCGCCACGGCCGGCACCGGTCCTTGAAAGAGGTGCCCGGGCGGCCTCCGATGCGAACGGTTCTCAATACCATCGACAAACGCTATGGAGCCCATTATGCTAGTGAGAATCATTCGCATTTGTGTCGGGAGGTTCCATGCGGGTCCGTCATTCCATCGCCTGCCTGCTCGCGATCGCGGCGGCCGGGCGCGCATCGGCCGACGTCGAATCGGGTGAGCCGACGCCATTGCCGAAGGTGACGGTGTCGGCCGAGCACGATTCCGACGGCTACCTGGCGGAGCGCAGCCGGACCGCGACGAAGACCCTGACCCCGCTGCTCGACGTGCCCCAGTCCGTGTCCGTGGTGACGCGCGACCTGATCGCCGACCAGTCGATGCAGGGACTCGCCGACCTCGTGCGCTACGTGCCGGGCGCCGGCATGGCGCAGGGCGAGGGCAACCGTGACACGGTCATCCTGCGCGGCAACAGCTCGACCAGCGACTTCTTCGTCGACGGCGTGCGCGACGACGTCGAGTACTTCCGCGACCTGTACAACCTCGACCGCGTCGAGGTGCTGAAGGGGCCGAACGCGATGATCTTCGGTCGCGGCGGCGCCGGCGGCGTCGTCAACCGCGTGACGCGCCAGGCGGACTGGCAGCCGGTGCGCGAGCTCTCGCTCGAGGGCGGCTCCTGGGATCACCGGCGCGCGACGTTCGACTTGGGCGGCGCGGCGAGCGATCGCGTCGCAGCCCGCGTGATGGGCGTGTACGAGGATTCGGGAAGCTACCGCGACGGCGTCGACTTCGAGCGCCG
>DASSUY010000011.1:0-15997 GCA_035706525.1 Steroidobacteraceae bacterium | reverse complement strand
GGCGCGCGTAAGTCCCGGTCGCCGTGAGCGTCCAGCCGTCCGCGAACGACCAGTCGCCCTCGTACTCGAGGCCGACATGCCGCGTCTTTCCGCCGCTCACGTTGAAGCCGGCGGAATCCCGGAGGATCACGTCGTCCTTGTCCATGTAGAAGGCGGCGACGTCGAAGGAAGCCGCGGCGGCGCGCCAGCGCAACCCGAGTTCCGCCGCATCCGCCGTCTCCGAGTCGAGGTCGGCAACCGTCTGCTGGCGCTGCAGCCGGTAGAGCTCCGTCGCCTCCGGTGCGCGGAACCCGCGCGCGAGCGAGGCGTACGCCGTCACCGCGTCGCTCGCCCGCCAGACGAGGCCGAGCCGCGGCGCGAAGTTCGTGAAGTCGTCGCTGCGGTCCGCGGGCCGGGAATACAGGCAGCCGCCGGGGCAGGGGACACCGTTCTCGTCCGTGTTGCCGTCGATCATCCGGTTGTCGTAGTCGTAGCGCGCCTGCTCGATGCGCGCCCCCGCTTCCAGCGTCCATCCGGCCCCCAGCGGCCGCTTCCAGTCCGCATACGCGGCGAGTACCCTCGAGTCGACTTCGTAGTCGTAATGCTTCCCGGCCGGCCGGATGGCATTGGCCGACGGCGGCCCGTCGGTGGTCGGGCCGTCCTGATCCTCGAGGAGCGAACTTCGCGCGATTTCCGCGTCGAAGCCCGCCTGCATCTGCCCGCCGCCGAGCGCCCGCGTCGTCGAAAGCATGAGGCCCGCGCTGTCCTGCCCGTTCTCCTCGACCGGCTGGCCGAGCAGGAAATGCTGCAGGAAGTCCATGCGCGAGCGGCGGTAGTAGAGCCGTGCGTCGCTGCCCCCCGCCGTCCGGTAGTGCGCCGCGAGCCGAAGGCTGTTCGCGTTCCGGTAGGCCTCGGGGTCCGGGTTCGAGCGCGCGATCGCGGGATCGCGGTAGGCATTGAATCCCTGGATGAAGCCCGCCGTCTCCTGGTCGAGGTTGGACCCGGACAGCGTCAGCTTGAGCCGCCCGCCGCCGAGCTCGCCGGCCCAGACCGCATTCAGCTTCTGTTCCTCGAAGCCGGAGGCGTCGCGCCAGCCGCCATCGTCCGTGCCTTGCATGACGACGCCGACGCCGCCGTCCGCGGTATCGCTCGAGGCGGCGAGGCCGAGGCGGCGCCAGGCGTCGCTGCCGTACTCGGCGGTCGCCCCGAAGTCCGGAATCTCATCCGGCATCGGCGGGATCACGTTGATGATGCCGTGCACGGCGCTCGAACCGTAGAGTACGCTTCCCGGCCCGCGCAGGACCTCTATCGCCGCGGCCTGGTCGAGGTTCAGCTCGAACAGCTCGTTCACGTTGCAGCTGCCGACGGGACGGATCGGCACGCCGTCCTCGAGGACGAGCACGGCCCCGCAAGCGCCCGCGCCCGTCAGCACCGGCGAACGCAGCGCGGTCAGCGATTCCTCGCCGCTGCCGCGCTGGATCATGGCGCCCGCCGCGCGGTTCACCAGTTCCGAGGAATGCGTCGCGCCGACGAGGGCCGTGAGCCCGGCATCGATGCGCGTCGCGCTGCCCGCGTAGCCGGCGAGGGCGACCGGACTTCGCGTCGCCGTCACGATCACTTCCTCGAGCGTCGCGGCGTGCCCGCCGGCGCATGCCAGCAGGGCCGCGACCGCGAAACCTGCGTGGCGCGCCGATGTCGGAATCATCCGACGCATTATAGGAGCGGAGCGGCGGCCGTCTGTCGGCACCGTGCTACCATTCCGGCGCATCGATGACCGCGGCAAAGCCTTTTTTTGCGGCCTTTTTCGGCCTCCTGCTGGCGGTCATGCAGCCGGCGTCCGCCTGCGCGCAAACCCCGCCGGAAACCCCGTCCGCAAGCCAACCCGCCCGTCCGCGCATCGGCCTCGTGCTGTCGGGCGGCGGCGCGCGCGGGCTCGCGCACGTCGGCGTGCTCCAGGCGCTCGAGGAGCTGCACATCCCGATCGATGCCATCGCCGGCACCAGCATGGGCGCGGTCGTCGGCGGGCTCTACGCCTCCGGCAAGACCCCGGACGAGATCGACGCGCTGATGCGCAGCATCGACTGGACCGTCGCCTTCCGCGACCGGCCGGCGCGCAACACGCTGAATTTCCGCCGCAAGCAGGACGACCGCGAGTTCCTCGTGCGCTTTCCGCTCGGCATCTCGGGCGGCAGCTTCCGCGTGCCGCGCGGCCTCATCCAGGGACAGCGCCTGACGCAGACCCTGCGCCTGCAGACGCTGCCGGTCGCCGCCATCGAGGACTTCGACGAGCTCCCGACGCCGTTCCGCGCCGTCGCCGCCGACCTCGAGACCGGCGCGCGCGTCGTGCTGAGGGACGGGGACCTGACGTCGGCCATGCGGGCCAGCATGTCGGCGCCCGGCGTGTTCGCGCCGGTCGAGATCGGGGGCCGCCTGCTCGTCGACGGGGGGATCGTCGAGAACCTGCCGGTGGACGTCGCGAAGTCCATGGGCGTCGACGTCATCATCGCCGTCGACGTCGGCTTCCAGCCGGTCCCGCGCTCGGAGCTCACCTCCGCGCTCGCGGTGTCGAACCAGGCCGTGACGATCATGATGCAGCGCGAGACCGGCCGGCAGCGCTCGCTGCTCGATTCGACGGACGTGCTGATCGCCCCAAACCTCGCGGACCTGCAGTCCACTGACTTCGGCGCGGTGGACCGCCTGGTCGGCCTCGGCCTCGCGGCGACGCGCGCGACCGCGGAGCGCCTCGCCAGGTTCACGCTCGACGACGCGCGATGGGAGCAATACCTCGCCGCGCGCAGCAACACGGACAAGGGGCAGGCGGTCGTGCACTTCGTGCGCACCGACGAGCGCTCCGAGCGCTACGAGAACCGCATCCAGGCGGAGCTCGGGCCGGTGATCGGGAAGCCCCTCGACCCGCAGAAGATGGACGAGAAGCTCTCGCACTTTTACGGCAGCGACAACTTCGAGGCGCTCGACTACCGCCTCGTGCACGACGGCGGGCTGACCGGCATCGAGGTGAGCGCGCGGCGCAAGAGCTGGGGGCCCAACTACCTGCGCTTCGGCCTCGAGCTGCAGGACGACTTCCAGGGCGGCAGCAGCTTCAACGCGGGCATCCGCGCGCAGGTCACGGAAGTGAACCGCTACGGCGCGGAATGGCAGACGGACCTGCGCGTCGGCGAGAACCCCCTGTTCCGCACCGAGTTCTACCAGCCGATCGGCTACACCTCCGACTGGTTCGTCGTGCCGCGCCTGAGCTTCGAGCGGCAGAATCTCGACATCTTCGAGGGCGACCAGCGCATCGCGACCTACCGCATCCGCAGCAGCGAGGTCGAGCTGGACTTCGGCCGGGAGTTCGGGAGCTGGGGCGAATTCCGCGCGGGCGTGATCGCGGGCGACGGCAACCGGAACCTGCTGGTCGGCGAGCCGGACGACCCGGCCCTGCCGCCGCGCGACCGCTTCGACCGCGGGGAGCTGATGGCGCGCTTCTCGGTGGACCTGCTCGACGACGTCTACTTCCCGCGCCGGGGCGAGCTGTTCACGCTGCAGTGGAACGGGCCGCGCGAGGCGCTGGGCGCCGGCGCGAACGCGGACCGCATTTCCTTCGACTGGACCGACGCGCACGCCTTCGGCCGGAACACCGTGATCTTCTCGGCGGCGGGCGGGGCCCACGTCTCCGGGCCCACGGACCAGGTGCAGGACTGGTACTCGCTCGGCGGGCTGTTCAACCTCTCGGGACTCGCCCGCGACCAGGTCAGCGGCCCGCACTTCGGCATCGCGCGCGCCATCGCCTATCGCCGCATCGGCAGCGAGCAGGAGGGGCTCTTCGACGTCCCGACCTACCTCGGCTTCTCGCTGGAGCTCGGGAACGTCTGGATGCGCCGGAGCGACGCGAGCGTCGACTCGGCGCTGTTCAACGGTTCCGCCTTCCTCGGCTTCGACACGATCCTCGGGCCCGTCTACCTCGCGGCGGGCTTCGGCGAGGGCGGCGACCGGACCTTCTACCTGCTGCTCGGCCGCATCCGCTGAGGCGGGCGGGTTTCAGCCCTCGCGCGTGACCTTCTCGTAGACGACCGCCGGCTCGTCGCCGCGGCGCGAGTACAGGTGGCGGGAGGACATGTCCTCGAAGGCCGCGTCCCGCTCGCGCTCGGTCGCGTACCAGTGCGTCTTGCTCCAGTTCGCGCCGACGAGCCGCGTGAACGGGTCGCCGGCACGCAGGCGCACGCGGATGCCGAAGGGCTTCTCGGCCGGCATCGGCGCGTTGAGGTTCTGTTCGTTCGCGATCGCCATGGCGAAACGATAGCGAATGCCGCGCCCCGGTTCTAGAAGCGGCGGTCGCCTGCGCCCTCGCGGTCGGCCCAGCCGAGCAGGCGCCGGGTGACGAAGGTGTAGACGGGCTTGCCGGTGGCGCCCCAGAGCCGGGAAGTCGGCGCGGGGGTCGCGAGCATGCGCCGCTCGCGCGCCGTCAGTCGCTCCGGGCAGTAGCGGCGCTTGTGCTTCAGGAGGTGGCGCAGGTCCTCGCGGGCGAGAGAGCGGAAGAAGCGGCCGCGCCGCCGCACGACGACGGCGAGCTGGAAGTCGACCAGCGCCGGCTCGCCCGCGGTCGTCACCAGCCAGTTCGGCTCCTTCGCGACGTCGTTGTGCGCGACGCCGCGACGGTGCAGGCGCGCGAGGAGGGTGCGCGCCGCCCGGAAGTACGCGGGGTCGCTCGGGCGGGCGAGCTGCATCGGCCGCCCTTCGATCCACTCGCGGCGAAGCGTCCCACGCTCCGTCGCGAAGAGGCGCGGCGTTCCGCGCAACCCGTCGAGCCGCGCGAGCGCCCGCGCCTCGCGGTGGCAGAGGACGCGGGCGATCCACGCCGTCCACCAGCGCGCGCTGCGCGTGTCGCGCAGGATGAATTCGCGGCCGCCTTCCTCGCCGAGCCACACCGTGCCGAAGAGGTCGGACTTCAGGGTTCGCATGGCGGGCGCATTGTAAGATACGGGCCATGGCGGATCCGAACCGCAGGACGACGATGCCGACGGCGGCCGAAGCGCTGCCGGGCCGGCCGCAGGCGCTCGCCGTGCCCGAGACGCATTTCGTGAGCGGCCGCCGCATCGTGGCGCCGTTCCCGGAGGGGCTCGAGGTCGCGCTCTTCGGCATGGGCTGCTTCTGGGGCGCCGAGCGGCTCTTCTGGGAGCTGCCGGGCGTCTGGTCCACCGCGGTCGGCTACGCCGGCGGGGTGACGCTCAACCCCACCTACGAGGAAGTCTGCACCGGCAACACCGGCCACACGGAAGTCGTGCGCGTCGTGTTCGACCCGAAGCGGATTTCGTACGCGGACCTGCTGAAGGCCTTCTGGGAGAACCACGACCCGACGCAGGGCATGCGCCAGGGGATTGACGTCGGGACGCAGTACCGCTCGGCGATCTACGCGACCGGGAATTCGCAGCTCGAGGCGGCGCGCGCCTCGAAAGCCGCCTACGAGGCGGCGCTGGCCTCAGCGGGCCATGGTCGGCCGATCACCACGGAGGTCGCGCCCGCGCCCGGGTTCTTCTACGCCGAGGCTTACCACCAGCAGTACCTCGCGAAGAACCCGGACGGGGAGTGCGGGCTGGGCGGGACAGGCGTCGCCTGCCCGGTCGGGCTTCAGTTGTTCGGCGGCTCCTGACCCGGCTCCGGGTCGGGCAGCGGGTAGGTCTTCGCCTCGGTCGCCGGCTGCGTGGCCGCCGGCGGCTTCGCCGCCTGTTCCTGCGCGACCGCCTGGTCCGCGCTCACTGTGAGCTTCGTGATCTCCGCGACGAGGGCCGGCGCCGGCGCCGGCGGGGCCGCCTTGCTGGCGAGGATGCGCGAGGCGCTGTCGTCGTCGTAGAAGCGCCGGTTCGCCTTCTTGCTGATGAGGATCGCGTTGCCCTCGAGCGAAACGCCCGCGAACAGGCCCTGCGTCCGGGAGTACGAATAGATCTCGGCGTCGAAGGCGACGCTCGTCCCCGCCATCGCGGTGCGCCCCACGGGGCCGGCGGCTGCCGTCGCGTCCGCGCCGAGCGTCAGCTTGCCGTCGGTGATGCCCTCGACGCTCTGGCGGGTCGTGAACACCAGCACGATGTCGGAGACCTGCCCGCCGGCCTGCAGGCCCCAGCTGCCGCCGCCGGTCTTGACGAAGACGGGGTTGCTCCAGCTGCGGTCGGGGTTGCGGACCAGCATGACGCCGTTGCCGAAGCGGGCGCCGAACATGAGGCCGACCTTGACGTTGGCCGGGAGGATCACGATGCCCTCGGCCCTGGACAGGAGGAGGTCGGGGATGCGCGTGTCGCGCATGGACTGCATGTCGGTGAGCACTTTCAGCGACTGTTCGATCGTCGCCTCTTCGTTGCTCGCGGCCAGGGCTGGCTGCGCAAGGAGGCCGGTCGCAAGGAGCGCGCCCAGGAACTTCGACGAGAGCTTCATGAGGTCCTTCCTGTTGTTTGCCCGGACGGACAGACCGCACGAAGGGTGACAGGTTCCTGCCGCGGCGGGCGGGGGCCAGTGTATCCGTTGTGCGACGGTCCGTGGTTCGTCCACACTGGGCACACATGATGCTCCGAATCGCCCTCGCGGTCACGCTGCTTTTCGGCTTCGAGGCCGCCGCCCGCGCCGAGTGGTACGCGCGCGAGGAGGCGATCATGGGCACGCGGATCGCCGTCGAGCTCGCCGCCGCCGATCCCGCCGCGGCGGAGCAGGCGATCGACGCCGTGATCGCCGAGATGCACCGCATCGACGTGCTGATGTCCGTGTACAAGCCCGACAGCCAGGTCTCGCGCGTGAACCGGGAGGCGGCGGCGGGGCCCGTGAAGGTGGACCCCGAGCTCGCCGCGCTGGTCGCGCGGGCGCTCGAGTTCTCGGAGATGTCGGGCGGGGCCTTCGACATCACCTATGCGAGCGTCGGCTACCTCTACGACTACCGGGCGCGCCAGCACCCGACCGACGCCCAGATCCAGGCCGCGCTGCCCGGTATCAACTGGCGGCACGTGGTCGTCGACCTCCCGGCGTCCACGATCCGCTTCACCCGGCCGGGCGTCCGGATCGACCTCGGCGGCATCGCCAAGGGCTACGCGGTGGACACGAGCATCGCGATCCTCCGGAAGCTCGGGATCACGCAGGCGACCGTCACGGCAGGCGGCGACAGCCGGATCATCGGTGACCGCGACGGACGGCCCTGGATCGTCGGCATCCGGCACCCCGACGACAAGGACCGGGTGATCGCCCGCATCCCGCTCGAGGACGCCGCCATCTCGACGTCGGGGGACTATGAGCGCTTCTTCGACGAGGACGGCGTCCGCTACCACCACATCATCGACCCGAAGACGGGCAAGAGCCCGCACGGGGTGCGCAGCGTCACGATCATCGCGCCGACCTCGACCCTTGCCGAGGGCCTCACCAAGAGCGTCTTCATCATGGGGCCGGAACGTGGCCTTGCGCTCGTCGAGGGCAAGCCCGACTGCGACGCGGTCATCGTGACCGCGGAGGGGAAGGTGCTCTATTCAAAGGGGCTGACTCCGGGTGCCGGTCCGTAGTTATCGTAGGTAAGGAAAAGGGGACGCTCACCTTTTTCCTGCAATCGTCAGTCGCGGGCCGGAGATTCAGGGAAAAAGGTGAGCGTCCCCTTTTCCTTACCTACGATAACTACGGACCGGCACCCTTCAGAACCAGCCCGAGAAGTAGAGGCGGATGACGTCGGCGCCGAAGGAGTAGAGCGGCTCGGTGCCGGGCGCGACGCCGGTGACCCTGAGGTCCCGGAAGTCGTCGTAGTCGAACAGCATGTGGTCGTAGCGCAGGTTCACCGAGGCCTTGCTCAGGAACTCGACCCGCGCCGGCTTGAACGCCCAGGCGACCCCGAAGCCGAGCGTGTGGCTCGTCATCGAGGCGAGTTCCTTGTCGCGCGCAAGGAAGTTCTGGAAGTCCTCGCGCGGGAAGAGGTCCGAATAGAACTCCGCCGCGTTCTGCGTGTAGAAGCGGTAGTGGACGTCGAAGGTCCAGTCGTCGTCCAGCGGGTGCGTGTACGACACTTCGGCCGTGTGCCCGCGGATCTCCCAGGTGTCCGTGTAGAAGCGGTAGTTGCCCTCGAGCGCCGCGCGGTAGGGCAGGTACCAGCGCGCGCGCAGGCCGAGCGCGTTGCCCGTGCGCGTCCGCGGATAGCGCTCCTTCTCGTACGAATAGCCGAGCGCCGCGTCCGGATCGAGGAAGCGCACCTGGCGGTAGGGGTTGTTCAGGAAGCCTTCCTCCGTGATCGTCTCGTACGCGAGGCCGAGGATCAGGCTCTTGGTCGCGATCTGCGAGACGTCGACGCCATAGATGCGCCGGTCCACCGTGTCCGCGAACGTCGCGTTGCCGCGCTCCGAGACGTCGTCCCAGCCGCGGGTGAAGAAGAGCGACACGGTGGTCAGGTCGCCGAACATGTCCTGGCCGATCGCAAGGCTTGCAGTCTTCGCCTCGTAGTCGTTCTCGCTGGAGTCGCTGAAGTTCGCGGCATAGGTGACCTTGCCGCGCAGGTACTCGAAGCCGACGCCGTACTGCGTGCGCTCCTCCTTGTAGGGGCTCGCGGTCGTGACCACGTCGATCGAGGCCGAGGAGACCATGTCGACGTAGTAGCTCGCGTTGACGGCGTACTTCTCCGCGAACTTCTTGCGCACGAGCAGCGAAGGGCCGTCGATCGTGACGCCGCCGCCGTCGTAGTAGTGGTACATGAGGTCGGCGCGGTCGTCCGCGAGCACGGCCGCGCCGGCCGCGGCCGGCAGAAGCAGGAGGAGCGCGGCGGCGGCGCGGATCAGTTGCATCCGCAGCCGCCCCCGGCGGCGCCTGCGGCGCCGCGCGAGCCCTCGCGGGCCTCGTAGACGTGCAGCATGTACGAGGACGCGACGGGATCCCGGTTCCAGGCCATGATCGGGTCCGCGAGGTTCTCGCGCTCGTAGGGCTTGACCCAGGGCTCGATGCGCGAGCAGCCGCTCGCGGCGAGGAGCGCGAGGGCGGCCAGCGCGAGCCGGGCCGGCTTCACGCCTTCTCCCGGAGCGCCGCGCGGATCTGCTCGATGTACGCGGCCTCGTCGCCCGGCTTGTAGGCGCGGTGCTGCCAGCGCACGCGGCCCTGGCGGTCGACGAGCACGGTCGTCGGCATCGCGCTGACGCCGTACTGGCCGCTCACCTTGTTGTCCGGGTCGAACAGGATCGGGAAGCTGACCGGCATCGCGCCGAGGAACTTCTCGGCATCCGCCTTCTCGCTCTCGACGTTGATCGCGACCAGCGTGAAGCCCATCGGCCGGTACTTCGCGTAGATCTGGTCGAGCGCCGGGAACTCCTGCCGGCAGGGCCCGCACCAGCTCGCCCAGAAATTGATCATCACGACCTGGCCCTTGAGGTCGGCGAGCGACACCTCGCCGCCCGAGCGGCTCGCGAGGGTGAACGGCGGCGCCGGCACCGTCGCGTCGCCCGCGACGGCGGGCGTCGCGCAGGCGATCAACCCGGCCAGGACCCACTTGTGCATCGTGCCCACGGCAATCCTCCTCAGAAGAACGCGGTGACCCCGATCGAGGCCTCGTAGTTGTGGCTCGTCTTGTTCGCGCCCAGCACGTCGATCTCCATGATGTGGTCGCGCATGTCGAGGTGCACCGCCAGCCAGTCCCTGATCAGCACCCGGGCCCCGGCGCCCGCGGTCAGCGTGAAGCGGTCGTCGCCCGCGAACCGGGTCGCGCCCGCGCCGAGCGTGAGGTAAACGGCGCTGTTGTACGCACGCTTGCCGCCGAGGAATATCTCGCCCGGTAGCGCATTCCAGCCGAATCCGAGGCTGTAATAAGTGAATTGCCTCTCACTGTCGGTCAATAGCGGCGCCCCGCCCGACAGCCGCTCGAAGCTCGAGAAGCCGGCGTCGCTCGTGCCGGCGATCGCCTCGGCGAAGAAGTCCTCGCTGATGTGGTAGGCGATGCGGGCGCCGTAGACGGGGTTCACCTCGAAATCCTCGACCGACAGCGAGCCGACGTAGATGCCGGCCTCCCAGTTCTCGGTGTCGATCTTCGGGGGCGCCACCTCGCGGCGCTCGACGTTCGGGTCGACGACGACCGGCGGCTCGGCGGCGGAGGCGTCCGGCGGCGGGGGAGTCTCCGGGGCTTCCTTCCGCCAGGGCATGTGCGAGCAGCCCGCGGCCAGGATCACGGCGCTCAAAAGAAGAATGCGAATCCGATTTTCCATTCGATGTCTTCCTCGTTCTCGTCGCGATCCGTGAAGATCACGTATTCCTTGTACTCGCCGCGCAGCATGAAGCGACGCGCGACGTAGGCGCGCACCCCGATGCCCGCGTAGGCGACCTGGTCGGTGCGCGCCTCGCCGCCGGCCAGCGTCGCCTTCGGCTGGATGTCGATCACGCCGGTGCCGATCGAGAGGAACGGCTGGATGCGCCATTCCGGCACCGGCACGTGCGTCAGCCCGATCGTCGCGTACTGCCCGTCGGAGAAGTTGCCGAGGATGTGGGCGAGGGCGAGCTCCGCCGCGAGGTGCTCGTTGAAGGCGTACGCGCCGTACACGGTCACGACGTTGGCGCCCCCGTAGTCGCCGACCAGGAGGCCGACCTCGCGCCGGTGCGTGCCGAAGTCCTCGCGCCCCGGGTCGTCGATCTCGAGCTTGACGCCGGTCGCGACGAGCGTCTCCGCCATCTGCGCCTTGTGCACCCAGCCCTCGCGGCCGCTCGCGTCCTTCACCTTGAACCAGTCGGTGCGCCGCGCCTCGACCTCGACGGCCTCGCCGCGCTCGACGACGTGGAACACCGGGAAGCCGCGGCCGGGTCCGGTGCGAAGCTCCAGGTAGGGATCCGCGACGGACACGCCGAGCGCGGGCTGATCGGCCCGCGCCGCCGTCACCGAAGCCAGGAACAGAAGCAGCCCGCAGGCCGCGAGCTGCTTCATGACGTCAGTTGACCGGGGCCAGGAAGGGGTCGTTGTAATACTGCGCACCGATGTCCAGCCACTCGGAGATCAGCCGCAGTTCAGCCGGCGTCAGCCAGCCCGCGTGCGTGCCGCCTGCATCGAAGCGGCTGAAGAATGCCGTCGACGCCCTCGCGCCCGCAGCGCTCATCGAAGGGCTCACCGGCACCGGCACCAGGGTCGGCTGCCCGGTCACCGGGTCCGGCGGTCCCGGCACCAGGATGTCCTGCAGCGCGCCCATGTTAACTTCCTGCGCGTTGTCCGTGAACAGCAGCTCGCGGAACGAGACGAGGTGGTCCGCCTCGTCGGGCGAGTCGCCGCCCGACAGGTCGAGCTGCGCTTCCGGCACGCGCACCATGTTGGCGGCGTCCAGCGGGCTGTGGCAGGAGATGCAGGTGTGGTCCTCGACCACGTTGCCCATGCCGTCGGTGACGACGCGCGCCACCGACCAGAGCGGGTGGATGTGCGTCGGGTAGTGGATCGTGATCCGGCAGTTCGCCGTCCACGCCGACTGGCAGGTCGGCGCCGTCGGCGCGGGCGTCGTGAGGTCCGCGTAGCGGTAGGCGAACGGCGCGTCGGGCGCGCGCGCCGCGGCGATCGGGTCGGTCCAGACGTCCTCGTAGAGGAGGTCGACGGAGGGCTTGAGCGCGGCGCAGTCGGTCTGGCAGGAGATGCGCGCGCGGGCCTGCGCCATCGTCTCGCCGCCGGTCGGGACGATCATCGGGTTCGAGTTCGTGAACGGCATGCCGCCCGCGGCGCCGTCGTTGACGGCGACGTAAAGGTTCGCGCGCCCGTGCGGGACGGCGGGCGGCGCGCCGGGCTGGGCGTTCGCCGGGATGTGGCAGCCGTTGCAGGTGAGCACCTCGCCCGCGCGCAGCTGCAGCCAGTTGAGGTGGCGCGGGCTGATGCGGCGGCCATTGGCGTCGAGCACGCCGATGCCGAACGGGACGCCCGCGGGCAGCTTGATGCGGACCGAGCCGTCCGGCTCGACCGGCGCATAGGCGAGGATCTCGCGCATGCCGAGCCCGCCCGCGGCGCCGAAGGCCGTGTCGCGGAAGTCGCGCACGTCGTCGTCGGGGAGGCCGACGGCCTTCTCGATGCGCACGAAGCGCGCGGGCCGCTCGTCCGCCGTCGTCTGGACGGGGTCGATCAGCGAGCGGAACCCGCCCGGCGCGACGTCGGCGCCGTCGAGGTCGTAGACGCTGCGGATGTCGATGATGCCGACGTTCTCCGCGGCCAGCACCGGGTCGTAGTCGACGCCCGCGACGGCGTCGAGGATGGTCGCGGGCAGCGGGTCGCGCGGCGCCAGGGCGACGACCTCCGTGTACCGGATGCCCTCGACCGGCTGCAGGATGGGCCGCTGCGTGCCGTCGCGCGGGTCGAACAGCCACACGCCATATAAAGGTGGCGCCGCGACCAGCGCGGCGTTCGCGAGGTTCGTCGGCGTGCAGGGGAGGGTGCGGCCCGCGGTGTCGTTGAGCCGGCACATCGTCCACGTCGTGAGCAGCCGCCCGGTGCCGTCGCGCAGCGGGAAGGCGGAGGAGTAGCGGCCGCCCGGCGAAAGTCCCGGGTCCGTGCGCACGTCGCTGGGCGCGAGGCGCAGCTGCGCGGGGCCGGGGCTGCCGAGGTGGTCGAGGTCGGGCTGCGTGTTCTCGACGTAGGTGACCACGTCGATCGCGACCGGGTCGCCGCCCTGGTCCGTACCCTGGAACGGCTTCAGGAGCGCGAGCACCCGCCCGTCCTCCATCGGACGCGGCTGCAGGAACTGAACGGGCGTCGCGCCGGGGCCCGGCAGGTCGGGCGGGCCGCCCGTGCCGGTCGCGTGGCTGTTCGCGCCGTAGAGCAGGGCGAGGTTGCTGCCGTCCGGGTTCATCGTATAAAGGTGTATCGAGCTCCCGCTCGCGTTCTCCCAGCGGCTGAACACGATGCGCCCGTCGTCGAGCACGTCGGGGTCGAGGTCGTGGCTCTGGTTGAACGACACCTGGTGGATGCCGCTGCCGTCGGCGTTCATCACGTGCAGCACGAAGGCGTGCTCGTTGCGGTCCTCGTCCAGCGCCGCGAACTGCGGCTTGCCCTCGTCGATCAGCACTGCCTTCGACTGCCGCTGGCGGGTCGAGGAGAAGATGATGCGGCCATCCGGCAGGTAGTGCGGCGCGACGTCGTGCCCTTCGGCGGCGACGATGTCCGAGGCGATGACCCGGTGCAGGTCGTCGGAGGGGATGTCGTATTCCCAGATCTCCCAGCGCGGCTGGTCCTCGTCGTCGGCGCCGGGGATCAGCGGCATGCGCATCGAGAAGATGAGCTTCGTCCCGTCGTAGGAGCCGTCGAGGTCGCGGACGTCCCATTCCCCGTTCGTGACGCGCATCGTGACGTTGCGCTCCGGCACGTCCGGCGCGGCGCGGTCGCGCAGCCACACGTCGGCGCCCGCGGAGAAGGTCTCGAGCTCGCGCACGTCGATGTCGTCGAGGTCGTCGAGGTCCTCCGGCAGCGGGCTCCTGATGTACGCGATCGGCACGTCCAGCACCACGGGATCCGGGGACTGGCCGCTGCCGATGTTGACGTCGCCGTCGTGCCCGGTGGCGCAGGACGCGGCCATCGCGGCCGCGACCACCATCAGCCAGGTTCTCGGTTTCGTGACAGCCATCTCAATTCACTCCGGTCCCGAGGGCCCTTCCTTCACGACAGAATGCAGGCGGACGACTGCGTCACGGTGCACGGAATCGCTTTCGGATTCCCTGAATACAAGCATTTGCACGTCGTATTGCAGGTCCCGGATTCAGCCTACCTTGACCTGCGTCTCGGGTGAATGTCGCGGTTCAGAGACATTACTCGCCCTCAGACCCGCCGATATATTCGCCCGCAGTTTCGGAAAAGCGCAGCGAGTGGAGCACGGAAATGCCCGGGTCGCCAGTCGATGTCGGTTCGTTCGTGAAGCGCGTCACCGCCGTGGTGGCGCTCGCCGCATGCGCGGCGGCCGCGCACGCGGGGCCTCGCGAACAGGCGAAGCGCATGCACGACCGCATCGCGGGCGTGCCGCCGTCGGCCGTCGTGCTCGACCAGATGGCCGCGGAGATCGGCGCGGGCCGGACGACCGACGCGGCGATGATCGCGATGCAGAACCCGTCGTTCTACTCGGTCACGCTCAAGAACCTCGTCACGCCCTGGACGAACCGCGAGCAGACCGTGTTCGCGCCGCTCAACGACTACACGGCGACCGTGATCGGCATGGTCCGCGACGACGTGCCCTTCGACCAGGTGCTCTCGGGCGACATCCTCTACGTCGGCGGGTCGGGCCTCGGCCTGCCGGCCGTGTCGGCCTCGAACAACGACCATTACGAGGCGATGGAGACGCGCGGCGTCAACCTGCTGACGGGCCTGACGCGCACGACGCAGTCGGGCGTCTACGGGACGCCGGCCGCCGCGACCGCCGGCGTCATCACCTCGCGCGCGGCCGCGCAGGCGTTCTTCGTCGCCGGCACGAACCGCGCGATGTTCCGCTTCACGCTGCTGAACCACATGTGCCGCGACCTCGAGGAGGTCCAGGACACCTCGCGCCCGCCGGACCGCATCCGGCAGGACGTGAGCCGCAGCCCCGGCGGCGACGCGCGCCTGTTCCTGAACAACTGCGTCGGCTGCCACTCGGGCATGGACCCGATGGCGCAGGCCTTCGCGTACTACACCTTCGACGAGGCACAGGGCCGCATGGTCTACACGCCCGGCAACGTGCAGCCGAAGTACTTCAACAACGACGCGACCTTCGCGTTCGGCTACGTGACGCCGGACGATTCCTGGGAGAACCGCTGGCGCGCGGGCCACAACTCGCTGCTCGGCTGGGACTCGTCGCTCCCGGGCTCCGGCAGCGGCGCGAAGTCGCTCGGCGAGGAGTTCGCGGCCAGCGACGCGTTCGCGGCCTGCCAGGTCGAGAAGGTGTTTCGCACCGTGTGCCTGCGCAACCCGCAGGACGCGGCCGACCGCAGCGAGATCCAGTCGATGGCGGGGCGGTTCCGTTCGGGCGGCTACCGCCTGAAGCAGGTCTTCGCCGACGCCGCCACGTATTGCATGGGCGAATGAGGGACCGACGATGAACCGCAGCGTCAGCCTCCGTATGCGCTTCCTCAACGCCCTCGCGCCCGCGTTCCTGCTGCTCGCGCTCGCGGGCTGCGGCGGCGGCGCGTCCACGACCGAGAACCCGCCGACGGCGCCCCCGCCGCCGGCCGGCTATACCGGCCCGCCGCCGGCGAGCCAGGACGTGCAGGCGTTCAAGCTGAACGTCTGGGACAACCTGCAGGCGTCGAACCGCTGCGGCCAGTGCCACGGCACGGGCGGGCAGGTGCCGAGCTTCGTCCGCAGCGACGACATCAACCTCGCGTACGAGGCGGCGAACTCCGTCGTCGACCTCTCGAACCCCGGCGACTCGGTGATGGTCCAGAAGGTCGGCGGCGGCCACAACTGCTGGCTGGCCGCGGCCTCGGCCTGCGCCGACCAGCTGACGGTCTGGATCCGCAACTGGGCCGGGCAGACGATGGGCGGCACGCGCGGCACCGAGCTGCAGCCGCCCCCGATCAAGGAGGTCGGCGCGAGCAAGTCCTTCCCGGCGAGCTCGGCGCTGTTCGAATCGACGGTCTACCCGGTGCTGACGCAGTACTGCTCGCGCTGCCATTCCTCGGGCGCGATCACGCCGCAGTCGCCGTTCTTCGCCGAGGCGGACGTCGACGTCGCCTACGCCGCGGTGCGCGCGAAGATCGACCTGGACTCGCCCGACCGGTCGCGCCTCGTGGTGCGCCTGCGCGACGAGTTCCACAACTGCTGGACGGACTGCGGGACTGCCGCGAACGTCATGCAGGCGGCCATCGAGGACTTCGCCGACGGCATCCAGCCGACGCAGATCGACCCGAACCTCATCACCTCGAAGGCGCTGACGCTCTACGACGGCACGGTCGCGAGCGGGGGCAACCGCTTCGACAACGCCGCGATCGCGCTGTACGAGTTCAAGACCGGCACCGGCACGGTCGCGTACGACACCTCGGGCGTCGAGCCCGCGGCCAACCTGACGCTGTCCGGCGCCGTGACCTGGGTCGGCGGCTGGGGCATCGACCT
>DASSUY010000010.1:0-4236 GCA_035706525.1 Steroidobacteraceae bacterium | reverse complement strand
GGCCGACGCGCGCGACGCGACCGCGTACTACGACCGCGTCCGCGGGCTGGCGGAGCGGCAGCTCGTCGCCGCGTCCGACGTCGATCGCGCGCGCGCGGCCGCGAGCAGCGCGGACGCGCAGGTGCGGCGCGCCGAGGCCGTGCTCGACGAGCTCCTGCACGGCACGCGCCCCGAGCAGGTCGCGCAGGGCGAGGCGGCGCTGCGGGGCGCGCAGGCTTCCGAAGCCGCGCAGCGCGCGCTGCTTGCCAAGCTCGAAGTCGTCGCGCCGCGCGACGGCCGCATCGACAGCCTGCCGTACCGGCTGGGCGACCAGGCGCCGGTCGGCTCGCCGCTCGTCGTCATGCTGGTGGGCGGGGCGCCTTATGCGCGCGTCTACGTACCCGAGCCGATCCGCGCGGGCGTCCACGTCGGCGACGCGGCGCGCGTGTACGTCGAGGGCAGCGACACGGCGCACGCGGGCCGCGTGCGCATGATCCGCAGCGAGCCCGTCTTCACGCCGTACTACGCGCTGACCGGCGAGGACGCGGCGCGCCTCAGCTACCTCGCCGAGGTGTCGCTGGAGGCGGAGGCCGCGGACCTGCCGGCGGGCCTGCCGGTGCGGGTCGAATTCGATGCCGGCCGATGAACCGGCGATCCGTGCCCGCGGCCTGACCAAGCGCTTCGGCGCGCTGGTCGCGGTCGACCACGTCGACCTGACCGTCCCGGCCGCCCACGTCTACGGATTCCTCGGCCCGAACGGCTCGGGCAAGTCCACGACCATCCGCATGCTCTGCGGCCTCCTGACGCCGGGGGAGGGCAGCATCGAGGTGCTCGGCCTCTCGATCCCGCGCGACGCGGAGGCGCTGCGCCGCCGCATCGGCTACATGACCCAGAAGTTCTCGCTGTTCGAGGACCTCTCGGTGCGCGAGAACCTCGAGTTCCTCGCCGCCGCGCAGGACATCCCGCGCGCGCGCACGAAATCCCGCGTCGACGAGCTCGTCTCGCAGTACGGCTTCGCCGACCGGCAGCGCCAGCTCGCGGGCACGCTGAGCGGCGGCCAGAAGCAGCGCCTCGCGCTCGCCGGCGCCGTCATCAACGAGCCTGAGCTCCTCTTCCTCGACGAGCCGACGAGCGCGGTGGACCCGGAGTCGCGCCGCGACTTCTGGGAAAAGCTGTTCGAGCTCGCCGACGCCGGCACGACCATGCTGGTCTCGACCCACCTCATGGACGAGGCCGAGCGCTGCCACCGGCTCGCGATCCTGAACCGCGGCCGGCTGGTCGCCGACGGGAGCCCTGCCGAGCTGACAGGCGCGCTCGCGGGCCGCGTCGTCGCGGTCTCGACGCCCGATCCCCGCAAGGCGCAGCGGATGCTCGCGGGCCGGCCGGGGATCCTGAGCGTCGCGCAGGTCGGCAACGACCTGCGTGTGCTCACGGCGCGCGGCGAGGACTTCGCGGGCCGGATCCAGGAGGAGCTTCGCGCCGCGGGATTCGATGCGAAGGCCGCGGCCGTGCCCGCGAACCTCGAGGACGTCTTCGTCGAGGCGACGGGCGACGAGGCGAAGGCGGTGGCCGCGGCATGAACGCGCGCCGCCTCGCCGCCGTGATGGTCAAGGAGCTGCGCCAGCTCAAGCGCGACCGCGTCACGCTCGCGATGATCATCGGCATTCCCGTGATGCAGCTCGTGCTGTTCGGCTACGCGATCAACCTGAACCTGCGCGGCCTCGACGCCGGCATCGCCGACCAGGCGGGCACCGCGGCCTCGCGCGCCGTCGTCATGGACATGGTCGCGACCGGCGTGATCGAGCCGAAGCTCGCGGCGACGACGCCGCAGCAGCTGATGGAGGGCCTGCGCCGCGGCCGGATCAGCGTCGGCGTCGTCGTGCCGCCCGACTTCGAGCGGCGCCGCGCCGAAGGGCGCGAGGCCGTCCAGGTGCTGGTCGACGGCAGCGACACGGTGGTGCAGAGCGCCGCGCTGCAGCTCGCGCAGATGCCGCTCGACAACGCGCGCGCGCTCGCGAGCGTCACCGGCCTGCGCGAGGTGACGCCCGCGCAGATCAGCGTCGTCAGCTTCTACAACCCGGAGCGGCGCTCCGAGGTCAACATCGTCCCCGGCCTCATCGGCGTGATCCTGACGATGACGATGGTGCTGTTCACGGGCGTCGCGATCGTGCGTGAGCGCGAGCGCGGCAACATGGAGCTGCTCATCGCGACGCCGGTCACCTCCGGCGAGCTGATGGTCGGCAAGGTGCTGCCCTACGCCGTGATCGGCCTCGTGCAGACGACCGCGATCCTGCTCGTGGGGCTGTGGCTCTTCCGCGTGCCGATCCGCGGTAACGTCGCGGACGTCTACCTCGCCGCGGTGCTCCTCATCCTCGCGAACCTGACGCTCGGGCTCCTCATCTCGACCCGCGCGCAGACCCAGTTCCAGGCGATGCAGATGACCTTCTTCGTGTTCCTGCCGTCCATCCTGCTGTCGGGCTTCATGTTCCCGTTCGCCGGCATGCCGAAGCTGATCCAGTGGGTCGCGGAGGTCCTGCCGCTCACGCACTTCCTGCGGCTCATCCGCGGGATCATGCTGCGCGGCGCGAGCCTCATCGAGCTCTGGCCGGAGGTGGTGGCCCTCGTCGCCTTCACCGTCGTGATGATGGCCGCCGCCATCCTGCGCTTCAGCAAGCGCCTCGATTGACCGCCGGATCGGCATCCCCCTTTAGATTCGGGGCCTTAGCGCCGCTTATGGCGGTGCAGCAGGGGCGCTTGGCCCCCTTGGCCCCGGAAATTGCGCGTTTTCCGCCGGATTTGCGGGCTGCGGCCAATGTCTTGGGCCGGTGGCCCGTGCTATTCTCCGCGCCGACCGATGCCCCCCGGGCACGGTCAAGGTGACAGGACCGCTGATCGAAGATTCGCCCTGCCGAGCTCATTTGCCCGCCTGGACTATCCCGACCGTGTTTCCTGCCGTTGTGAATGGCCGGCCGACCCTCGCGAGGGGGCCGCGTACGGCCGTGTTTGTCCGAAATAAGCGAGAGACTTGAGTCATGAAGATCTATGTTGGAAACCTGCCTTTCTCGGCGACCGAGGCCCAGGTGCGCGACCTGTTCGCGCAGCACGGCGCGGTCGAGTCCGTCGCACTGCCGGCGGATCGTGAGACCGGCCGCCCGCGCGGTTTCGGTTTCGTCGAGATGCCGCAGGCCGAGGCCGTCAAGGCCATCGAGGCCCTGAACGGCTTTTCGATGGGTGGCCGTCAGCTGCGCGTCAATGAAGCGCAGGACCGTCCGCGCGGCGCAGGCCGTCCGGGTGGCGGCGGCGGGCGTCCGGGCGGCGGCGGCGGCTTCCGTTCGGGTGGCGGCGGTGGCGGCGGCGGGCGCTGGTAAGCGTCCGTTTCGTTGCTTCCCGAAAGGCCCGCGCAAGCGGGCCTTTCCTATGGGGACTGTCCCCTTTTCAGTCGGCGCGAAGCGCCGACTGAAAAGGCGGACTGTCCCCTCTTCATCAAAGCGACGACCACCGGTTCCGGCGGCAGTTGGCGCCGACTGAAAAGGCGGACTGTCCCCTCTTACTCTTGCCAGCGACACCACCGGAACGGCGCGCGGCGCATGCCAGGTGAATCGCCCGGACCAGAGCAGGAGCGGCAGCTGGAGGCAGCGGGCCTGCCGCATCCGGCAGGCAGGGCGCTGCGTATACTCGGCATGATGGCCGCAGAAACCGCGCGCACCGCGGACAGCGAGGTCGCACGCCTGCTCGCCGCCTGCGCGCGCCAGGACCGGCCGGCGTTCCAGGAGCTGTACCGGCGCACCTCGCCTTACCTCCTGGCCTGCCTCCTGCGCATGCTGCGCAGCCGCGCGCTCGCCGAGGACGCGTTGCAGGACGCCTTCGTGCAGGTCTGGGCGCAGGCGGACCGCTACGACGGCAATCGCGGCTCGGCCTGGGCGTGGATGATCTCCATCGCCCGCTATCGCGCGATCGACCTCAGGCGCCGCGAGTCGCGCGTCAGGACCGAGCCCTATGCCGACGTGGACGAGATCCCGGGCGAGGAGGAGTCGCAGGACGCGCTGGCTGCGCTCGGCCGGCGCGCGACCCGCGCGCTCGCCGGCTGCCTGGAAGCGCTGCAGCCGCGCCAGCGCCAGTGCATCGTGCTCGCCTACCAGGGCGGGCTCTCGCACGCGGAAGTGGCGGGCGAGATCAACGAGCCCCTCGGCTCGGTGAAGAGCTGGATCCGCCGCGGCCTCACGGCGCTCAAGCGGTGCCTCGAGTCATGAAGCGCGA
>DASSUY010000009.1:0-10052 GCA_035706525.1 Steroidobacteraceae bacterium | reverse complement strand
ACTGGCGGCGGGCCGGTACTTCAAGTGGGCATCCCATGACGACGCCCTGCAGCCGGGATACCTGCAAGCCTGCGTCGACGCCATGGAGCAGAACACGGACGCCGTTTTGTGTCAGTCGGATATCGACTACATCGACGAGGGCGGAAACAGCATAGGCGTCCGGATCAGCCAGCTTCCCGGGGCCGATTCCCCCTCTCCTTCGCGCCGCTTCTCGGCGCTCGTGCTGCTCCCGCACGACTGCCAGGCGATGATGGGACTGTTCCGGCGCGAGTTGCTCGGCCGTTCGAGGCTGCTGCCGAGCTTCCACGGTGCGGACCGAGTGATGCTCGCCGAGGTTGCGCTGTTCGGTCGCTTCATTCGCGTGCCTGGAGCGCTGATCCGCATACGCGACCACGGCCAGCGTTATTCGCAGTCGCGCAAGCGCCCGAAGGATCGCGCCGCGTGGCACGACACGCGCAAGTCCGGCCAAGCCCGCCTGCCGGTATGGACGATGTACCGGGCCTACTGGAAGGCTGTTGCGAATGCGCCGCTTCCCGGTCCGGAGAAGGCGCGGGCGCGCCTTGCCCTGTTTGAATGGTGGTTCCGCAACTACAACGCCGCCCGCATGGGCGTCGACCTGATAGGAAGCGTGTTCCCCGGATTCGTCGGGACCGCCGAACGCTTCAAGCAGTCCCTGCTCTCGCCGGCACCGGGCCCCGGCCAGGCGCGCGGGACCAAGCGACGCTGAACCTCAATCCAGCATCCAGGCGAATTCGGTCGCCCGCATTGCCCGTTCCAGCTCATCGTAATTCGTGACCATGTCGCGGAGCGAATCCGGGTTCAGCTTCACCAGCGGCGACGTCATCGGAAGCTGGGCAATGCCGAGGAATTCGCAGATCCGGTTGCGCGCGTCCTCGGTGATGCCATCGGGACCGATCAGCTTCTCGTAGGAGATCTGCAGCAGCGGGTGACGCGAGAACTGCCGGTCGTAGGCGTCGAACTTCGCCTGGGCCTTGCGGATCGCCGCGACCGCCTTCTGCGGGTCGACATGAATCCACACGGTTTCGGTGGGCGCAGTGGCCTGCAGCTGCTTGCGCTTGTCCATCAGCAGCGTCGAGACATGCACCTTCAGGAGGTTGTGCCGGCGCAGGTGGATGACGCGGATGTCCTCGTTCTGCACCAGGTACCGCGCAGCGAAGGGCCTCGCAAGCTGGTTGTACATGGCCTTGAAGCACCGGACCCTGGCGGTGCCGCGGCGGAAGAACGCGTCCAGGTACGGCCCGGGCAGCCAGGCGCCGGTGCGCAGGATGCGAAACCCCTTCACCACCTGGCGGAACGGGCCGCGATACATCTGCCGCGGAACATCAGGCAGGCCGTTCAGGATCTCGCCCGAACACTCCACCTCCGGATGCGAGCGCAGGCAATCCACGAGGAACGTGGAGCCGCTCCGTTGCGTCGTCAGGATGATGGCGCGTACGCGTCCGGTGTCAGTCTGCTGCACTTCTGCCCCGCTTCATGGCTTTCCTGCGCTGCCCCCGCGCGCCGAGGTTACGAGCCGCCGCATGAAACGCAGCTCTTCCAGCGGGAGGACGCGGAATAGTGCCACCGCTGCGCACCAACTTCCAAGCGCGATGAGCGCCTGCAGCGGCAGCCCGAGCCGTCCCGTCGCGAGGATGAGAACCGCGACACATGCGGAAGCGGCGAGCGGCGCCCCGGCGAAGTGCCAGGCGCCGAACGGCGTCAAGCGCGCGACGACGTGACGAAGGTCCATGGCGAGCGTCGCAGCCGCGGCCAGCAGCACGGCAATCGAGGCGCCTTGCAGGCCGACGAGCTGCGAAAGCAGGACGAGCAGCGCGCCCTGAGCGAGCACGCCGAGCGCCGAGTGGCGGATGGCGGGGGCGACGGCTTCGCGGGCGAGCATCGCCTGCTGCAGGACGGCGTCCATGGCAGTCAGGACCTGCGCCCAGGCAAGCAGCTGGAGCGGCAGCACGGCGGCCGCGAAGGCCTCGCCGTAGAGCAGGTGCACGATCCAGCCGGCGAGTACGGTCATGCCGGTCGCGACCAGCGCCATGCCGAGGCACATGTACTTGAGGCTGAATCCGACGAGCCTGCCCGCGGCGCCCTCGGCCTCCCCTGCACTCCTCGCGAAGGCCGGCATGAGGCCCGTGATGCTCGCGGACATCGTCATGCCGAGCGTGCTTCGCACCCGGTTTGCCGAGTCGAAAACGCCGGAGGCGGCGAGGCCGACCGACGCCGGCAGGACGAGCGCCGGCAGCCGGGTCGCGAGCTCGCGGATTGCGGTGTTGACCGCGAACGGGACCGCGCGGCCGAGGAGCTTCCGCGTCGAATGGGCGGCCGCGCCCACGTCGCGCCCCGCCAGGATCACGCGCGCGAATACGGCGAGCGCGAGCACCTGGAACAGCAGTCGCGACAGGAAGGCCGCGGCGAGGCCGGCCCCGCCGAAGAACGCCCACACGAGGAACAGGAGGCTGAGGACCCGCGCCGCAAAGGTCACCCAGGTCAGCAGGAGCACGCGCTCGGTACCCTGAAGGACGGCCTGGGCCACGATGAAGGCGCCCGACAGCGGCGTGCCGAAGGCGAGGATCATGAGGCAGTCGCGCGTCACGGGATCGTGCGCGAACACCCAGGCGGCGACGAGGAGGCCGGCCGTCGGGAGGATGCTGATGGCGGCCACGAGCTTCAGCGCCGCGATGAAAACCGGCGGCGCCTCCGTCGGCCGGGCGGCGACGTCGCGCACGAGGCTGTTGGACATGCCGAGGGAGATGAAGGTCTCGATCAGCACCGAGACCGAGAAGAGCACGGCGAACAGGCCCATCGCGCCTGGCCCCAGGAACCGGGCCACCAGCACGGATATCAGGAGTCCAGCGCCTTTCGCGAACAGGCCGACGAGGAACAAGGCGCCGGCGTTGCGCAGGATGCCGCGTGCGACACCGACGGAAGCGTGTGACATGGGCCGGTTACGGGATGGGCGCGGTCAGTAGGCCTTGCGGTCGCCGAGGACCTGGATCGCCGTCTTGAACAGGATCTTGAGGTCGAGCGACGGCGTCCACTGCCTGAGGTACTCGAGGTCGTACTCGATGCGCGCCTTCATGTCTTCGAGCTTGCTGGTCTCGCCCCGGCAGCCGTTGATCTGTGCGAGCCCGGTGATGCCCGGCAGCACCTTGTGGCGCACCATGTAACCCTTGATCAGCCCGCGGTATTCCTCGTTATGGGCGACCGCGTGCGGCCGCGGGCCCACGAGGCTCATGCTGCCGCCGATGACGTTGAACAGCTGCGGCAGCTCGTCGATGGAGTAGCGGCGCAGGAAGCGGCCGATGGGCGTCACCCTCGGGTCGTCGCGCTTCGCCTGAATCACCTGCGGGCCGTCCTCGATGACCCTCATCGTGCGGAACTTGTACACGTCGATGATCTGCCCGTCGAGGCCGTAGCGCCGCTGGCGGAAGATGACGGGTCCCGGCGAGCTCAGCTTGATCAGGAGGGCGACGACCAGCAGGAAGGGTGCAAGGGCGAGAAGACCGGCCACGCTGAGGCCCACGTCCATGGCCCGCTTCACGAGGCCCGGCGTGCCCTGGAACGGCGTCTCGCACATCGCGACCACCGGAATGCCCGAGATTTCTGCCGTCCGCGACTGGATCAGGTCCATCACGAAGATGTCCGGCACGAAATAGATCGACGCCGTCGTGTCCCGGAGGTCATCGAGCAGGTCGACGACTCGCTGGACCTGCCGCATGGGAAGCGCGATGAAGATGAGGTCGACCTTGTGCGTGTTGACGTACCCCGCAAGGTCCGACAATCCGCCGAGGAGGCCCCTCCCTTCCGGCAGGCCCAGTCGCTCGGGGCTGCGGTCGTCGAAGGAGCCTTCGACCCGGATACCGAGCCCCGGGTCGGCGCGCACGCGCTCGGCGAGGGCGATGCTGACGTCGTTGTAGCCGGCGATGACGGCGACCCGCACATTGCTGGGCGCCAGCATGAAGCGCCGGACGAGTTCGTTGAAGGCGATGCTGACGAAAATGAGGGGGATCGGCGTGACCGCTGCCCAGGTCAGCACGACCCGCCGGGAAAACTCGCTGGAGGTCTTGGTCGCGTAGCCGATCCCGATGAGGATTGCGATCAGGAGCAGCCATCTCACGATCAGGCTGACTGCAATCGACCCCCAGCGCGGGATCACCGTCAGCGCGTTCACCTGGGGCCGCTTCATGACGGTCGGCGACAGGATCGCGACCAGCACGGACAGGACCTGGAATCCCGTATCGAATTCGACGCCGTAAAGCTGCGTGAGCGCGAACAGCGTCCCGAACGCGACGACCGGGGGGACCAGAAGCTGGATGAGGACCAGCTGCCCGATCAGGACGCTGCGCTTGAAGACGATAGGTTCGTTCATCGCGTGTGGCCGGCACGCGGCCAGCCGGGTTCCCTTCCCGCAGGCCCACCCGACGGAGCCGCTTCCAGACTTCCATTGTCGCCGGTCGGCGCGCGAAATCGTGTGATTCGCGTCGCGGGGCGCTTATGTCAACCGGGGAACGCCCCGGCGGGAATGGTCGCCCCGCGGAAGCGGGGCGTCAATCGGGGCGATCAGCTGATGATCTTGCTGACCGTCTGCGACCGGGGGCTTTCGAGGCCGGCGCTGTTGATGGAGGTCATCGCGAAATGCCAGCGCGCCGGAGTGAGGTTCTCGATGACGTAGCGCGTGAGGCCGGGATTCTGGATGACGACGCTGCGCTTCAGGTCCTGCTTGTTCCGCCCGTAGTAGATCCGGTACCCGGCGAGGTCCGTCAGGGCGCTGCCGTCCGTGTTGTCGGTGGGCGGATTCCAGGACAGCGTCGCGGAACCGACCGCCAGCGGATCCACGCTGAGGTCGAAGGCGCCGAGCGACGCGCTCTCCTTGCCGTCGGATACGGTGATGCGGATGTTCGTGAAGTTTCCGACGTCGGCCGCCTTGGGCGTGCCCCAGAGCCGGCCGGACGTGGGGTCGAACTTCGCCCAGGCGGGCTTGCGCGAGATGCTGAACGCGAGCGCGTCGCCGTCCGCATCTGAGGCCTGCGGCATGAACTCGTAGAACTCGTCCTGGAGCACGACCGTGCCCGGCGTGCCCGAGATCTTGGGGGCCTTGTTCACGGCGCCGGGCGGAGCGGGGTCGACCGGGTCGCCAGGGTTTGCGGGGTCCGGGTGAGCCACGTTTCCCTGGCTCTCCTCGTCCACGAAGCAGCCGCCCAGGAACATCGCCGACATCGCAATCGCAGCAACCGTGAATTTCGAAACCATGCCCGACCCTCTTGCGTCGAAGAGGGGCCAACCGATCGGACAGGCGGAACGACAGAGCCGCTACGAACTTGCGATTGACGACACCGGTGCCTGCGTCGAGCATGGAAGCTCGTTCGGCGCGCACCGTCTGGCCGGCAACCCCGCTGGCGTGGGCTCCGAAGAGCCTGTAGCCCGGAAGCTTTGCGTCCCCACCTTTCGATGGGTTTGCCCTTAGTACGGGCCGAGTCTATTCAGGCGGCGCTCATTGATCTGAGATGCGCGTCACGCCGGACGTAGATGGCGCAATCTTTGGCGGATCAGGCGCCTGCGAGGCTGCTGTCCGCGGTTATTGTGACGCCGGTTGTCGCCGAACGGCGACGCGATGGTAGGATGGCGCCCGACGAGACATCAGTCTGCCGAAATGGCACACCCGCTGCGAGGCGGGGTCGCAAAGCCGCGGATCTTCCCGCAACGGGAAGACAGCCGGGTTACCGAACAGGTTGGCTGTCCAGTAACCGAGGCAAGGAGCTTGCGACGGTGCTTCAGCCCAGGATTGTTTCGCGATGAAGGCGGTTTGCGGCCGCGCGTTCCTGCACCCGGCGGCAGTCCGAGCCTTCGTCGCGTCCGGCTCGAAGGGGGGGGAGGCGTCAGAAGAAGAACACGATGATGTTCCGCTGGGGAATGGGGGGCGGCTACGGCCGCCCCTTTTTTAACCATGGCCCAGTCCCGGAAATTCCCGGCGGTCACGATCGTCGCCCCGCTCGACTGCTGCGAAGCGGTCGGCGCGGTCGAGTGCATGAAGATCCTCGCCAACCACGCGCCGAAGCTTCCGATGCCCAACTGCAGCATGCCCGACGGTTGCCGCTGCAGGTTCCGGAAATACACGGACCGCCGGGAGGACGAGCAGGGACGCCGCTTCCGCTTCGGGGACGAGCGGGCGGCCTGGTACAACGGAAGCCAGCGCCGGAAGTCACGGGGCCGTCGTACCGCAGACTGAATCCGGCCCCTTCCGGCCCCGCATCCCTCCGCAACAGGATCCCGAGCTCCCGTGGACGCGCTGATACTCCGGGCGTCCGTCAATTCATTGAGCGCCGCGCGCTCGCTCGGGCGGGCCGGCCTCGAAGTCGTCGTCGCCTCCCCGCCCGAAGATCCGGCAGTCCCGTATAGCCGCTACGTCTCGAAGTTCATCGCCCTGGATGCGCTGGACGAGGCTGCCGTCGAGCGGCTGCTGGCGCTCGTGCCGGAGGGCGCCCAAAGGCCGTTCCTGTTCGCGACGGGCGACGAGGATGTCCTGCTCGTCGCCAGGCACCGCGAGCGTCTCGCTGAGAAATACGTCTTCGTGATCCCGGACTACGAGGGGGTGATGGCGGTCGTCGACAAGGCGCGGCTCTACGCGACGGCCGAGGCGTACGGCATCCCGCACCCGCGCTTCGCAGTGGTGAAGGCCGCGGAAGCAATCGACGCGGCCGTCGAGCAGGTGCGCACGCCCTGCTACGTGAAGCCCGCCCTGGGACACGAATGGCGCCGCAAGCGCCGCGGCAAGCTCGAAAGGGCGACCGACGCCGCTGAGCTGCGCCGGATCCTTCGCGACTTCCTGGAGCTGCGCCAGACGGCCGTGCCCCTCGAGATCATTCCCGGCGAGGACAGCGACCTGTACGGCCTGTGCACGTACATCGACCGTGCAGGCGAGCCGCTCGGGTGGCGCACCAAGCGCAAGCTCCGCCAGTACCCTATCGGAATCGGCGACGGCAGCCTTCAGGAGATCGTCGACGAGCCGGAAGTCGCCGCGCTCGGGTTAAGGCTGCTCGCGGTCACCGGCCACCGTGGCGCTGCGACGGTCGAATTCCGGAAGGATCCCCGTGACGGTCGCTTCGTGCTGATGGAGATCAACGTCCGCACCGTATCCGGGCAGGAGCTCGTCACCCGTTCCGGGCTCGACGTGCCGCTCGTCGCCTACCGGGACGCCATGGGCCTGCCCGTGTCTCCGCCGCCGCCCAGACAAGTCCGGTGGTTCCGCTTCGGGCTGGACTTCCGGGCATTCCGCGACCTGAGGAAAGCGGGCCGGCTGACGACGCTTCGATGGCTCGCCTCCGTGCTGCCGAGCCGGAGCTTCGCCTATTTCGCCTGGGACGATCCGCTGCCCTTCCTGGTCCGCTTCGGAAACTGGCTCGAGCGCCACCTGCGAGGACAGTTCCGCCGGCAACCGGGCCCGAATCTGTGAACCGCTGCCCCGATTCGACGTTGTCGCCGGAGCCGGTTCAGGCGACACTACGGCCAGCAAAATCAATCGATTGGGGATCGACCGCATGCTGCCGCTGAGACTGCCGGAGGGCACGCCGCCGACTGTGCTGTGCCTCGGCGCGCATTGCGACGACATCGAGATCGGATGCGGCGGCGCCCTCCTCACCCTGCAGCGGCGCCATCCGGGCGCGCGGTTCGAATGGGTCGTCTTCACGCAGGAGCCGGGGCGGGACCGGGAGACGCTGCGTGCCGCGGCCGGACTCCTCGGCGACGGGGGCGCGCACGTCGAAGTGCTGGACTTCCGCATGAGCTACCTCCCCTACGAGGGCGCGAAGGTCAAGGACAGCTTCGAAGCGATCAAGGCCCGCGTGCAGCCCGACCTCATCTTCACGCACCGGCTCGAGGACCGGCACCAGGACCACCGCCACGTCGCGGAACTCACCTGGAACACCTGGCGCAACCACCTCATCCTCGAGTACGAGATCCCGAAATACGAAGGCGACCTCGGGCACCCGAACCTGTACGTGCCGCTCGGGGACGGCGTCGCCGCGCGGAAAGTCGACGTGCTGATGGACGCCTTCCCGTCGCAGCACTCACGCAGCTGGTTCCGCCGGGAGGTTTTCGAGGGCCACATGCGGCTGCGGGGCATCGAATGCAACGCGCCCTCGGGCAGCGCCGAAGCCTTCCATGCGCGCAAGCTCGTCATCTGAATCTTCACCGGACCGGGAACACATGAGGAAATTCGAATCGTTGGTGCCCCTCGCGGAGCTGCTGCAGGACGACCTGGAGACGCTCTGTACCGACCTCGCGGAAGAGTTCGGCCGGATGGGCGGCGGGCGGCTCCTGATCACGGGCGGCGGCGGCTTCCTCGGCTACTACCTGATCCAGTCGGTGCTGCACTGGAACGACACGCGCGCGGCCGGCGCCCGCATCCGCACGGTCGTCTACGACAATTACGCGCGCGGCGTGCCCGAATGGCTCGAGTCCCTGCGCGCGCATCCGGACCTCGAGCTCGTGCGGCAGGACATGATCCAGCCGCTGCCGCGTGACATGGGGCATTTCGACTTCATCGTGCATGCGGCGGGCATCGCCTCGCCGATGTACTACCGTGCGCAGCCGCTCAAGTGCATCGACGCCAACATCAACGGGCTCCGGAACCTCCTCGACTACGCGGTCGCGGAGCGGGCGGCGGGGCGCCCCGTCAAGGCGTTCCTGTTCTACTCGTCGAGCGAGATCTACGGCGACCCGGCGGCCGACGCGATACCGACGCCCGAGACCTACCGCGGCAACGTCTCCTGCACCGGCCCGCGCGCCTGCTACGACGAGTCGAAGCGCTTCGGCGAGACGCTCTGCGTCACCTACGCGCAGCACGAGGGCATCCCCGTGAAGATCGCCCGCCCCTTCAACAACTACGGACCCGGCCTCAAGATCACCGACGGCCGCGTGATCCCGGACTTTGCGGGCAACGTGCTGGCGGGCCGCGACATCGTCATGTTCTCGGACGGCTCGCCCAAGCGGACGTTCTGCTACGCGACCGACGCCATCACCGGCTACTACAAGGTGCTCATCCGCGGCGGCGACGGCGAGCCGTACAACGTCGGCATCGAGAAGCCGGAAATCTCCATGGCGCAGCTCGCGAACCTCGTGCGCGATTCCGCGAGCCGGCTGTTCGGCTACAAGGGCAAGGTCGTCCTGGGCAAGGCCCAGGAAGCGGACTACCTCGTGGACAACCCGAACCGGCGCTGCCCCGTGATTGCCAAGGCGCGGGAGCAGCTCGGCTATGCGCCCCGCGTCGCCATCGAGGACGGGGTCCAGCGCTCGCTGATCTGGTACCACCACAACCGCGTCGCGGCCAACGCATGAAGCTCTCGATCGTCGGCACGGGCTACGTCGGCCTGGTCTCCGGGGCCTGCCTCGCGGACCGCGGGCACGACGTGACCTGCGTGGACGTGGACGCGTCCAAGGTGGAAAGCATCAACGCCGGGCGCGCGCCCATCCACGAACCGGGGCTTCCGGAGCTCCTCGCGGCGAACATCGGCAAGCGACTGCGCGCGACGCAGGATCTCGGCGCTGCCGTCCGCGGCTCCGACATGACGATGATCGCGGTCGGCACGCCGGCGGTCGACGGCCGCATCAGCCTCGAATTCGTCGAGCGCGCGGCAGCAGAGATCGGGCGCGCGCTAGCGGAAAAGCCGGGGTGGCACGTCGTCGTCGTCAAGAGCACGGTGATCCCGGGAACGACCGACGGGGCCGTCCGGCGCGCCGTCGAGGCTGCCTCCGGCAAGGCGGCCGGGGCGGGCTTCGGCCTCGGCATGAATCCGGAGTTCCTCACGGAAGGCACGGCGGTCGCGGACTTCATGCGGCCCGACCGCCTGGTCCTCGGCGGCATCGATGCCCGCACGCAGGACGCGCTCGCCGGGCTTTATGCTGCGTTTCCCGCCGACGTGCCCCGGATCCGCTGCAACAACGCGACCGCGGAGATGATCAAGTACGCATCGAACTCCCTGCTCGCGACGCTCATTTCGTTCTCCAACGAGATCGGCCGGCTTTGCAGCGCCGTCGGCAACGTC
>DASSUY010000008.1:0-9602 GCA_035706525.1 Steroidobacteraceae bacterium | reverse complement strand
ATCGTTCGCGCATGGGCACCCCGACACGCGCGGCCGCGGCCGCCTTCCTCGCGTTTCTCGCGTCAATTCCGGCATTTGCGTCCGGGCCGGACGCCGACGCCGCGGCGCTGGTCCGGGAGCTGGGCCTGCGCGAGTCGGGGGTCGCGATGCGCGACCGCCCGGGCTGGGCCCCGCCGAAGAAGGTCCTGCTGATGGGCGCGGACGAGGCCGTCGCCGCGCGCATGCGCGAGGTGGCCCCGGGCGCGGCCGTCGTCGCGGCGCCGGACCGTGCCGCGGCGGTGAAGGAAGCCGCCGACGCCGACGTCGTCATCGGCGAGTGCGTGCCGGAGGTGATCCGGGCGGGTGCGCGCCTCCGCTGGGTGCAGCGGATGTACGCGGGCGTCGAGCGCTGCGTCGCGATCCCGGAGATCGCGGAGCGCGGCATCGTGCTCACCAACATGCAGAAGGTCGCGGGCTCCGTGATGGCCGAGCACGTGCTCGCGCTGATGTTCGGGCTGACCCGCGGGCTCGCGGACTACCTGCCCGCGCAGCAGGAGGGCGAGTGGGCGGACGAGGCCGTGCCCGAGAGCCGCATGTGGGAAGTCAAGGGCCGTACGATGCTGGTCGCAGGGCTCGGCGGCATCGGCACCGAGGTCGCCAAGCGCGCCCACGCGCTCGGCATGACCGTGATCGCGACGCGGAACTCCGGCACCGAGGGCCCGGACTACGTCGCGGAGGTCGGCCTGCCCGACAAGCTCCTGCCCTTCGCCGCCCGCGCGGACGTCATCGTCAGCACGCTGCCCCTGACGCCCGAGACGAAGGGCCTGATGAACAAGGCGTTCTTCGACGCGGTGAAGCGCGGCGCGCTCTTCATCAACGTCGGTCGCGGCGCGACGGTCGTGACGGACGAGCTGGTCGCGGCCCTGAAGGACGGCCGGCTGGGCGGCGCGGGCCTCGACGTCACGGACCCGGAGCCCCTGCCGCCGGACCACCCGCTGTGGCGGGCTCCCAACGCGATCATCACGCCGCACGTCTCCGCCTCGCTCGAGGGCAACGAGGTCCCGCGCTGGATCCTCGCGCGCGAGAACCTCCGGCGCTACGTGGAAGGCGAAAAGCTGCTGTCGGAAGTGGACGTCGGGAAAGGCTACTGATGTCCACCCGGACGCTCACGCTCGACGACCGCACGCACCGCTACCTGCTGGAGCACTCGCTGCGCGAGGCGCCGGAGCTCGCGGCGCTTCGCGCCGAGACGGCCTCGCACCCGAAGGTGAACATGCAGATCGCGCCCGAGCAGGGGGCGCTCATGCAGATGCTCGTGCGCCTGACGGGCGCGAAGCGCGCGATCGAGGTCGGCGTCTTCACCGGCTACTCGAGCCTCGCCGTGATGCTCGCGATGCCGCCGGACGGGACGATGCTCGCCCTCGACGTCAGCGAGGAGTACACGGCGGTCGCGCGCCGCCACTGGCAGGCGGCGGGCGTCGCGGACCGCATCGAGCTCGTGATCGCGCCCGCGAAGGCGACGCTGGACGAGCGCCTCGCGCGCGGCGAGGCCGCGCGCTACGACTTCGCCTTCATCGACGCGGACAAGACGTCCTACCTCGACTACTACGAGCGCCTCCTGAAGCTCGTGCGGCCGGGCGGGCTCATCGTCGTCGACAACACGCTCTGGGGCGGCGAGGTCGCGAACCCCGCGAACCGGGAGGCGGACACGGTCGCGCTCCGCAGGTTCAACGACGCGCTGCACGGCGACCCGCGCATCGACCTCGCGCTGCTGCCGATCGCCGACGGCGTCACGCTCGCGCGCGTCCGCGGCGGCGTATGATCGGGCCATGAGCCTTCGCGAGAACGTCGAGGCCATCCTGCCCGAGTGGGAGCGCTGGTACCCCAGCCTCTTCGACGCCGCGGCGGACCTCGGCGTGATCCGCTGCCGCGTCTGCTCGCCGTCGTCGCTCCTGCTCTCGCGGCGGCACTCGGCGATCCGCGACGAGGCCGTCGCGGCGTTCCGCGAGCGCTGGAACGCGGTGGAGCCGGAAGGCAGCGACTGACCGGGCCGCGATGGCGGGCGGACATTCGCATTCCCACGCCCGTTCCCACACCGCGCATTCCGCCGCCGGCGAGCGGCGGCTGCGCTTCGCGCTCGCGCTCACGGCCGCCTTCCTCGTCGTCGAGGTGGCCGGCAGCTTCCTGACCGGCAGCCTCGCGCTCCTCTCGGACGCGGGACACATGGCGACCGACGTCGCGGGCCTCGCGATCGCGCTGCTCGCGATCGCGCTCGGCCGCCGTCCCGCGGACGACCGCCGCAGCTTCGGCTACCGCCGCCTCGAGATCCTGGCCGCCGCGCTGAACGCCGCCGCGCTCTTTCTCGTGGCGGCCTACGTGGTCTTCTCCGCGATCACGCGCTTCCGGAACCCGGTGCCGATCGACACCGGCGGCATGCTCGGCGTCGCGGCGGCGGGGCTCGCGGTGAATGCGCTCTCGGCCTGGCTGCTCCACGGGGACCGGAACGAGAGCCTGAACCTGCGCGGCGCCTACCTCGAGGTCTGGGCGGACCTCCTCGGCTCCGCCGCCGTGCTCGCGGGCGCGCTGCTCATCCGCTACACGGGCCGGCCATGGATCGATCCGCTGGTCGCCGTCGGGATCGCGCTCTGGGTGCTGCCGCGGGGCCTCGCGCTCCTGCGCGCGGCGCTGCAGGTGCTGCTCGAGGGCACGCCCGAGGGGATCGACGCGCGCGGCGTCGAGCGCTCGTTGAAGGGCATGCCGGGCGTCCTCGACGTGCACGACCTGCACATCTGGTCGGTGACGACGGGCGTGCCGCTCCTGTCGGCGCACCTGCGCGTCGCCGAGATCGCGCGCTGGGACGAGACGCTGAAGGGCGTGAAGGCGATGCTCGCGGCGCAGCACGGCCTGCACCACGTGACCCTGCAGCCGGAGGCGGAAGCGCCCTGCGACCAGCCGCCCTGCGAGGGCGCGCGCGGCGGCTGAGTCAGCGCTGCGACGCGGCTTCGGCCTCGTCGACGAGCGCGCGCACGGCGTCCTCCGGCGTGCCCGACGGGCCGCAGCCCGCAAGGGCGAGCAGCGCGAGGGCCGCGAGCCTTCGCAGAGTGCACCATCTCCTCGAAGGGACCCGCCTCGAACTGCACGGTGCCGCACAGGCAACTGCCCGGGTTCATAATGCGGACCTTACGGGAGGTATCGCGCACATGTACACACTCTACTGGTCCCCCGGCTCGGCGAGCCTGTGCGTGCACTGGCTGCTGATCGAACTCGGCGAGCCGCACGAGCTCGTCAAGGTGGACATCGAAAAGGGCGAGCACCGCCAGCCCGAATACCTGAAGCTGAACCCGGGCGGCGTCGTGCCGACGCTGGTCGTCGACGGCGCCCCGCTCGGCGAAGCCGCCGCACTCTGCATGACGCTCGCGGAGCGCCACCCGCAGGCCGGCTTTTCGCCGGCAGCGGGCAATCCGCAGCGCGCGGCGTACGTCAGCTGGATGTTCTTCCTGTCGAACACGCTGCAGACCGCGTACCACAACTGGTTTTACCCCGACCAGCCGGCCGGCCACGCCGCGGTGGACGCCGTGAAGGCCTCGGCGCGGCGGCGCATCGAGGCCGGGCTCGAACGCATCGACCGGCGGCTCGCGGACTCGGGCGCCTACCTGCTCGGCGACCGCGTGACGGCGGCCGACTTCGTCACGACGATGCTGATGCGCTGGTCCCGCAACATGCCGAAACCCGCGACGGAGTGGGCCGCAATCGCCGCCTACGTGAAGCGCATGAAGGCGCGCCCCTCGTTCAAGGTCCTCTACGAACGCGAGGGCCTGACCGAGTGGGCCTGATCAGGAGGGCTTCTTCGGCTCCGGGATGACCGGCGTGACGTTCTGGATGCTGCAGGCGAAGCTGAGCAGCGCCTCGCCGACCGTGCCCGGCTGCACCTTCTCCCAGTTGCGCAGCAGGTTGGTGGAGTGCTCCGGCTCCGGCCGGTCCGTCTGCAGGTTGTTGTACTTGTAGAAGAAGACGCCCGTCGTCGAGCGCTGCTTCTTCGCGCAGTCCCAGTCGTCGTGGCTGAGCGCGCTGCGGTGGTCGAGCGGGCTCTGCGGGTGCTTGTACTCGATGCGCATCCACATCGACACGATGTCGCCCTTGCGCACCGCCTCGTGCCGCGTCGCGAAGTAGACGACCTCGGGATAGGTCTCGATCCACTCCCAGTCCATCCGGCCGCGGAGCTCGAGGCCCTTGACCCATTCGTTGCCGACGCCCTTCATCGGGACGCTCGTGATCTGCGCAAGCGCCGGGAGCGCGGCGAGGAGGAGCGCGGCATAGAGGGCGGTTCTGCGGCTCATGACGGTTGGACTCGCGGCCGGCGGAACGGGTTCCGGGATTATCAGCCGAGGATCGCCTCGCGTCGATAAAGCCGCCCGGCCAGCCAGGCGAGCGCGAGGCCGAGGGCCAGGCAGCTGCCGGCCGCGAGCAGCTGCCAGGCCGCCGGCAGCGCCTCGCCGCGGATCACGGCCTGGACCAGGAAATGCTGGGACAGGGAGGGCAGCGCCATCAGCGGGGCCTTCGGCGAGAGCCCGAGGACGCCCGCGACCGCGATCGGCACCGTCGGCACGAGCAGCACGACGCCAAGCCAGGACTGGGCCTCCTTGTAGGTGCGCGTGAAGGAGGCGACGACCGTCAGCAGCGACGCGGCGAGCAGCGTGAAGGGCGCGACCGCCGCGAACACGCCGAGGACGGCGGCCGGTCCGAAGGCCGCCGACATGCCGAAGGTCTCGAGCGGCATGACGCGAAGCGAGGCCGCGATCGAGAGCGAGACGATGAGGAGCGCGAGCAGCATCATCGCGGCGGTCGCGGCGATCTTCCCGTAGATGAGGTGCTCGCGCGTGACCGGGAGCGTCAGGAGCGGCTCGAGCGAGCCGCGCTCGCGCTCGCCCGCCGTCGCGTCGATCGCGAGGTACAGCCCGCCCATCAGCGTCGCGAGCAGGACCACGTAGCTCAGCATGCCGAGCACGAGCGTCGCCCGGGTCGAGGGCGTCGAGACGTCGACGTCGTCGACCACGACGGGCTGCGCCGCCATCGGCGAGACGCCCCTCGCCTGCAGGCGCAGCGCCGCGACGCGCGAGCCGTAGGCGGCGAGCGCCTCGCGCAGCCGCGCCGAGCGCTTGCCGGCCTCCGAGTCCGAGCCGTCGGCGAAGACCTGGACGGCGGCCGGCTTCCCGGACAGGAAGCGCTCGCCGAAGGCCGGCGGGATGCGGAGCACGACGAGCCCGTCCTGGTCCGCGATCCAGGCGCGGATCTCGTCCTCGCTGCCCTCGCGAGCCTCGAGTTCTAGCCCGCGCTCGCGCAGTTGCTGCACGAGGTTCGGCGCCGCCGCCGCGTTCACGACGGTGACCGGCACGCGCTCGTCCGACATCACGACCGAGCGCTCGAGCGCGAGCTTCATGACGAGGATGAAGAAGAGCGGCGCGAGCACCGGGCCGAACACCAGGCCGTTCACGAGCGCGCGCCGGTCGCGGAAGGTCTCGCGCAGCTCCTTGGCGAAGACGGCCGCGATCGTCGCGATCATTCGAGCCTCCGGGCGTCGCCGACGGCCGCGACGAAGGCGTCCTCGAGGGTCGCCGCGGAGAAGCGCGCGCGCAGCGCCTCGGGCGTGCCCGCGGCGACGACGCGCCCCTGGTCGATGATCACGATGTCGTCGCAGAGCGCGGCGACCTCCTGCATGACGTGGCTCGAGAACAGCACGCAGTGCCCGGCCGCGCGCAGCTTCAGGACGAGCGCGCGCAGGGCGCGGGTCGCCATGACGTCGAGGCCGTTCGTCGGCTCGTCGAGCAGGACGTTCCGGGGCCCGTGCACGAGCGCGCGCGCGAGCGCGACCTTCACGCGCTCGCCCTGCGAGAAGCCCTTCGCCCGCCGGTCGGCGAAGCCCGTGATGTCGAGCTCGGCGATGAGCTCCTGGACGCGGCCGTCGAGCGTCGCGCCCGCGAGGCCGTGCAGCCGGCCGAAGTAGGCGATGTTCTCGCGGGCGGTCAGCTGCGGATAGATGCCCGCGCCGTGCGGCAGCACGCCGATGCGGCCGCGCGCGGCCAGCGGGTCGGCGACGACGTCGATCCCGTCGATGGATGCGCTGCCGCCGTCGGGCTTCAGCACGGTGTAGAGGATGCGCAGCGTCGTCGACTTGCCGGCGCCGTTCGGCCCGAGCAGGCCCGTGATGCGCCCGTCCGCCGCCTCGAAGCCGACGCCGTCGACCGCGCGCACTGGACCGAAGCGGCGCGCGAGGCCCTCGACGCGGATCACGGCGCGCTCCCGCTGAAGCTCAGGAAGAAGGGCGCCGGCCGGATCTCGTCGACGCAGGCCGTGTCGAGGCTCGTGGCCGTGCCGGCGTCGACGAACTGCCGGATGATCCGCTGCGCGCAGCGCAGCCGCTCCTGGCCGTGGGCCTGGCCGGGGAAGACGAGGTGGCGCACGTCGGAGAATCCCGCCGCGGCGCGGGCGCCCCAGTCGGCCGGCGTCGCCGGGTCGAACTCGCCGGAGAGGAGGAGGGCCGGCACGTCCGAGCGCAGCGGCTGCGCGAAGTCCTCGTCCACCGGCCCGCGCGGCCACACGCCGCAGATCGCCGCCATGCCGTCGACCATCTGCGGGCCGATCAGCGTCGCTTCGAGCGCCGCGCGGTCGGCGGACTCGCCGAAGCGCGGCGCCTCCTCGGCGCAGACGACGGAGTTGTGCATGCCGAAGGCGATCGCCTGCTCGAGCGCCTCGCCCGCCATCTCCGCCTGCGCGGCGAGCGGCACGACGTTGCCGTTCGTCGCGGCCTCGTGGACCAGGAGCGGCAGGAGCGACGCGGTCGCCGGCGAATACAGGAGGAGCCGGATGGCCGCGACGAGCGCGCTGCGCGTGAATTGCCCCTCGCGCGGCTTCGCGGTGAGCGGATCGGCGAGGCGGATCGCGGCCGGGGCCTTCCGGAGCGCGGCGTCGAGCTTCGCGAGCTGCTGCGGCAGCGCCGGGAAGCGCGAATTGCAGGCGGCGTCGGCCGCACAGCGCGCGAAGACCCCGTCGAGCGCGCGCTGCGACTCGATCGCGATGCGGGGGACGAGCGCGAGGCCGGGCGGCACGACGCCGTCGAGCGTGATCGTCCGCGTGCGCTCCGGGTAGCGCCGTGCGTAGTGTTGCGCGACGCGCGTGCCGTAGGAGCCGCCGAAGAGGTTGAGGCGCTCGTAGCCGAGCGCCGCACGCACGGCCTCGAGGTCGCGCACGGCGACGCTCGTCGTGTAGAACCCGGCGCGCCCCGGGAGCTTCGCGAGGCAGTCGCGCGCGAGCGCGGCGAGCCTGGCGGGCGGGATGTCGCCGGTCTCGAGGGCATCGTCCGGGATGTCGCAGTCGAGCCGGTTCGAGCCGCCCGTGCCGCGCTGGTCGACGAGCAGGAGGTCGCGCTCGCGCCGAAGGCCCGCGAACGCGTCGAGGAGTGGCGCGAAGCCTTCGATCGAGCCCTGGCCGGGGCCGCCCGCGATCAGGACGACGGGGTCGGGCTTCGCCTTCGCCGCGACGGCGGGCACGACGGCGACGGCGAGCGCGATCTTCCGGCCCTCCGGCTCGGCGGGATTCTCGGGGACTTCGAGTTTCCCGCAGCGGGCCGCGGTCGAGACGAGGCCGTCGACGTCGGAGATGCGGCAGTCGGCCAGGGGCAGCGGCGATTCCGCCGCTTCGGCCGCGAAGGCGAGCAGGGTGGCCGCGACCAACAGCGGGACCGGGTAACGCACCCCCGCATCATAAGAGGGTGGCAAAAAGGGGACGCTCACCTTTTCTATGGGTGACTGTCCCCGCTAGAAAAGGTGAGCGTCCCCTTTTTGCCCTTTGGGTATCATGTCGCCCCCCATGGAACGGTACGACGTCATCGTCATCGGCGGTGGCCACGCCGGCACCGAGGCGGCCCTCGCGGCGGCCCGCGCGGGCGCGCGGACGCTGCTCGTCACCCAGAGCCTCGCGACCGTCGGGCAGATGAGCTGCAACCCGGCGATCGGCGGCATCGGCAAGGGCCACCTCGTGCGCGAGGTCGACGCCATGGGCGGCGCGATGGCGCGCGCGGCCGACCGCGCCGGCATCCAGTTCCGCACGCTGAACGGGAGCAAGGGCCCCGCGGTGCGCGCGACGCGCGCGCAGGCCGACCGCAACCTGTACCGCCAGGCGATCCGCGCGATCCTGGGGTCGCAGGCGGGATTGACGCTCCGCGAGGCGGAGGTCGCCGACCTCCTCGTCGACGGCGGCCGCGCGACGGGCGTCGTGACGGCGGACGGCGCGCGCATCGCCGCCGGCGCGGTGGTGCTGACCGTCGGCACCTTCCTCGGCGGCCGGATCCACGTCGGGCTCGAGAGCCGCGAAGGCGGCCGCATCGGCGACGCGCCTTCGAACGCGCTGGCGGCGCGGCTGCGCGAGCTGCCGTTCGCGGTCGGGCGTCTGAAGACCGGCACGCCGCCGCGCCTCGATGGGCGGACGCTCGACTACGAAGCCATGCGTCTCCAGCCCGGCGACGAGCCGCGGCCGGTGTTCTCCTTCCTCGGCCGCCGCGAGGAGCACCCGCGGCAGCTCCCCTGCCACATCACGGCGACGAACGCGGCGACGCACGAGATCATTCGCGGCGCGACGGACCGCTCGCCGATGTTCACGGGGCTCATCGAGGGCGTGGGCCCGCGATACTGCCCGTCGGTGGAGGACAAGGTCGTCCGCTTCGCGGACAAGCCCTCGCACCAGGTCTTCGTCGAGCCGGAAGGCCTCGACACGCACATCGTCTACCCGAACGGCATCTCGACCAGCCTGCCGGCCGACGTGCAGCTCGCCTTCGTGCGGACGATCGCGGGCTTCGGGCGCGCCGAGATGACGCGGCCCGGCTACGCGATCGAGTACGACTATTTCTGCCCGCGGGGCCTTCGCGAGACGCTCGAGACGAAGGCGATGCCGGCGCTCTTCTTCGCGGGCCAGATCAACGGCACGACCGGCTACGAGGAGGCGGCGGCGCAGGGCCTGCTCGCCGGGCTGAACGCGGCGCGGCTCGTCGCAGGCCAACCCGGCTGGTCGCCGCGGCGCGACGAGGCCTACCTCGGCGTCATGGTGGACGACCTCGTCACGCGCGGCGTGATGGAGCCCTACCGCATGTTCACGAGCCGCGCGGAGCATCGGCTCCTGCTGCGCGAGGACAATGCGGACGAGCGCCTGACGCCCGTCGCGCGTGGATTCGGGCTCGTCGACGACGAGCGCTGGGCCTTCCTCGAGGCGAAGCGCGAGGCGATCGCGGCGGGCGCCGTGCCCGCGGGCGCGGACCCGCGGCTCGCGGAGCAGGTCGAGCGCGGCCTCGAGGCGCGCGAGATCTATTCCGGCTATATCCTGCGGCAGCAGGCCGAGGTCGAGCGCCAGCGCCGGAACGAGGAGACGCGCCTGCCCGAGTCGATCGACTACGCGCGCGTCGCCGGCCTCTCCCATGAGGCGCGGCAGCGGCTCATCGAGTCGCGCCCCGGCACGCTCGGCCAGGCCTCGCGCCTGCCGGGCATCACCGCCGCGACGATCTCGATCCTGCTCGTGCACCTCAAGAAGCACGCATCGGTGCCGGGCCGTAGTTTTCGTAGTTGTTCGTCCGGCTAACC
>DASSUY010000007.1:0-23840 GCA_035706525.1 Steroidobacteraceae bacterium | reverse complement strand
CCCCTTTTCTGACCCCTTAAAGGTGCCTGCCCCCTTTGAGTCGCCTTACGGCTTGAACCGCCGCCAGACGTTCTTCGTCACGATCATCAGCGCGGCGCCCGCGACCGCGATCGCGTAGTTGCTGAAGATCCGCGCGAGCGGCTCGCCGAGCTCGGGCAGGTTCATGAACTGCCCGGAGAGGCCCGCCAGCACGAGGGCGGTCACCAGTACGCGGACGTGGTCTTCCGCCGCGATGGCATAGCCGCCGATGAGGCCGAGCACGAGCAGGATCGCGCCCATGTACGGGATGTCGACGAACGCCCCGATCAGCGCGATCGCGATGCCCACCCAGCCCAGGATCTTGTATGGATTCACTGTCATCCCCCCTGAATCGTCGTTATTGCGGCCCTGTTGGCCGGGCCGCTTGGGGAGAATGCTAGCGGCAGCCGGGGGCCGCGGCAAAAATGCCCTCGGCGCGTGCGACGTAACCAATTGAAAAACAAAGACTCCCGGCTCGGTTGAGAACCGGCCCCCGGCGCGGGCGGTCGGACTTCGAAGCCCGCCGGGAGTGCCATGGCCCTGCCGACCGACTGGAATCGCTCCCGCGCGGCAGCCGCCGGCGCGACGCTTGCCTTGCACGCGGTGGCCATCCTCTGGCTCCTGGCGCTCCGCTTCGAGATTCCCGCGCGGCTCGCCGGGCAGCTCGAGGAGATCTTCTGGCAGGAGTTGCCGGTCGTCGCGCCGGCCTCGCCCACGCCTGGGTCGCCGGAGCGGCGGGAATCCGCCCGCCCGGAGGCCGCCCCGGCCGCGCCGCCGGCCCCGATCAGCGCGCCACCGCGGGTCTCGCCCCTCCCCATTCCCGACGAGGAGGGCTGGAGCAACATCGCCAAGGACGCCGGCCGCCGATTCAGCTCGCCCCCGAGCTACCGTCGCTTCGGTGAGGTGCCCGAAGGCCCGCCGACCCAGCCACGGGAGCAGTACCCGCCCTCGATCTGGCCGAAGCCGCTGCCGCGCGTCGGCGAGACCGTGGTGACGCCGGAGGGCGAGACGATCATCTGGGTGTCCGATTACTGCTATGTCTCCGTCGGGTCGCGGAGCCTCACCCAGAAGGACATTCACGCCGCGCGAAACGGCGTGCGCACCTGCATCCTGGCCCAGTTCGGCGGCGAGAAGGAGGTCCGGGACGACCTGTTCGACTCGATCAAGCGCCCGCCGCCACCGCAAGAACCGGGCTGCAATGCCGAAGGCATCGGCCTATCGTGCTCGCGATGAACTACGAGCTGCGCGGACTCGAACCCGCCTTGTTCGAGCACCTGTTCAAACTCGGCGACTCGGAACTGGCGGCCGTCGGCATGCGGCGGATGCGCGCCGACAAGCCGGTCGGCTTCCCTTGCCGGATCAGCCTCGAGGATGCGCCGGTCGGGGAGGAGGTCCTGCTGCTGCCGTTCACGCACCAGGACAGCCGCTCGCCGTACCGCGCTTCCGGGCCGATCTTCGTGCGCCGCGGACGCCCCGAGGCGGCGCGCATCGCGAACGCCCTGCCGCCGTACCTGACGCTGCGGCCGCTGTCGGTACGCGCCTACGACGCGGCGGACGAGATGGTGGACGCCGAGGTCGTGGACGGCGCCGCCGCGGCGCCCCTCATCGAGCGCTACCTCGCGCGCGAGGATGTCGCCTACCTGCACGTGCACTTCGCGCGGCGCGGCTGCTACGCCTGCCGGATCGATCGCCGGTAAAAGGGGACGCTCACCTTTTCCGTGCCCGGCGAACGCGCGGAAAAGGTGAGCGTCCCCTTTTTCGTTCCCATTATCATGCGGCGATGGACCGCCGCGGCTTCCTCGCAGGCTCTGCCTCGCTCGTCGCGGTGCTCGCGGCGCGGCAGGCGCGCGCGGCCGCGGCCGCAAAGGAGCGCAAACGCCGGCGCCGCGCGTCGCGGAGCGTCGAAGGCCCGTACGGACCGCTCCAGCCCGTCGCCGACCTCGAGACGGGCCTGCCGCTCCTGCTGCTGCCGGAAGGCTTCCAGTACCGCAGCTTCTCCTGGGCCGGCGACCCGATGACGAACGGCGGCGCGGCGCCCGACCTGCACGACGGCATGGGCGTCATCGCGACGCAGGGCCACGGCGACGGCCTCGAGGTCACGCTCGTGCGCAACCACGAGCGCGCGCTGGCCGTGCCGATCGCGGCGCACGCGCGCTACGACACCTGGACCCGCACGGCCGACGATGGCACGCCGACCGCGCCGGCCGGCGGCACGACGACGCTGCGCTTCCGCGGCCGGCACTGGGTGAGCGCGGCGCCCTCGCTCGGCGGCACGATCTTCAACTGCTCGGGCGGCGTGACGCCCTGGGGAACGTGGCTGACCTGCGAGGAGACGGTGATCGACCTGCGCCCGCAGGGCGGCCGCAAGCACGGCTACGTCTTCGAGGTGCGCGCGGACGCCGAGGCGACGACCGCGACGCCGCTCGTCGACATGGGCCGCTTCCGCCACGAGGCCGTCGGCATCGACCCGAAGACGCACGCCGCGTACATGACCGAGGACGAGATCGAGGCGCGCTGCGCGGCGTTCTACCGATTCCTGCCGCGCGAGGCGCACGGCGGCGCCGGCAGCTACGAGGCCGGCGGCCGCCTGCAGGCCGCGAAGGTCGTCGGGAGGCGGAACGCCGACCTGCGCGCGCCCTCCGTCGGCGACGAGTACGCCATCGAGTGGGTGGACGTCGCGGAGCCCGACGCCGATCCCGCGCTCGCGCCCGTCAAGACCGGCAAGGAGCGCGCGCGGGCGAGCGGGCCGTTCGTCCAGGCTTTCGCCGGCGGCGCGGCCTGGTTCAGCCGCTGCGAGGGCTGTTGCAGCCACGGCGGCAAGATCTACTTCGTGGACACGCTCGCGGGCCGTGACGCCCAAGGCCGCGTCGGCGGCGGCGACGGCGCGGTCTGGGAATTCGACCCCGCGGCGGACAGCTTGCGCGCGATCTTCGTCGCCGGCACGCAGAAGGTCGGCGACAACATCGACAACATCACCGTGCGCCCGGGCGGCGGCATCTTCCTCTGCGAGGACGGCGACCCGGTCACGGACCGCTACGGGCCCGGCACGCGGCTGATCGGGCTGACGGAGGAGGGCGACTCGTTCGCCTTCGCGAAGAACCGGGTTGTAATCGAGGCCGGGGCCGTCGCGAAAGCGGGCAAGCACGTGGCGGCGGGCGACTACCGCGGCGAGGAATGGGCGGGCTGCTGCTTCGACGCGCGGGGCGAGGTGCTGTTCGCGAACGTTCAGGTTCCGGGCATCACCTTCGCGATCTGGGGGCCCTGGGGCTAGCGGCAGGCCGAGCGCGCCGGATGGCGGCGCTGCGTGGAGGCCGGATACTTCTGCAGTTTCCCCGGCGGCCGGATCGGCCGCGGCACGAAGTTGCCGCCGCAGTTGGGGCAGCGCCCGCCGAGGCGCCCCTCGACGCAGTCCGCGCAGAACGTGCATTCGAAGCTGCAGATCCGCGCGTCCGGGCTTTCGGGCGGCAGGTCGCGGCCGCAGCATTCGCAGTCGGGTCGCAGTTCGAGCATCGGGCCTCCCGCGCTTCTGTCATTCCTCTGCCAGCGCATCCTAGCCGGGTTTTACGAGCGGCAATCCCCGATTTGCGAGGAACGCGCCCGCGCCTGCGCGGTCAGTAGAATCGATGGGGATGCAAAGCGTGTTCCTCCTGCGGCAGATGCCGGACTGGGAGCGGCTGAAGCCGGTCCCGGCCAATGCCGACTACCGGAACTGGTTCTATTCCCACTGGGGCAAGGAGAACGCGCTCATCTGCGGCCGGGACCGCAACGTCCAGTACCTGCCCTGGCGCCAGCGGCTCTCGATCAAGGTCGCCCGCGGCGGGCGGGAGCGCTACTTCATCGACGGGCGCTCGATCGCGGTCGACGACGACTGCTACCTGATCCTGAACGACAACCGCGTCTACTCGAGCTGCTTCGAGTCGGGCGCCGAGATCGAGTCGTTTTCCGTCTTCTTCCGCCCCGGCCTCGCCGAGGAGATCTCCGGCGCCCTGGCACGCAGCGTCGAGCGCGCGCTCGCGGACGGGGCCACGGAGTCGCCGCGCGCGGTCGAGTTCGCGGAGGTGCTCCAGCACCACGACCGCGTGATCACGCCGGTGCTGCGCTACCTGCAGCACGCCCTCGAGGAGGGCATGGAGGACGGCGACTGGTACGAGGAGCAGTTCCAGTTCCTGCTGGGCCGGATGCTGGCGCACCAGCACCGGCTGGCCGAGCAGGTCGAGCGCCTCCCGGCCCTCAAGACGACGACCCGGCGCGAGCTCCACCGCCGGATCGGGCTCGCCGTCGACCTCGTCCATGCGAGCTACGAGCGCGACATCGGGCTCGCCGACATGGCGGCCGCCGCCTGCCTCTCGAAGTTCCACTTCCTGCGGCTCTTCACGGAGCTGCACGGCATCACGCCGCACGCCTACCTGCAGCGCAAGCGCGCGCGGGCGGCGGCACGCCTGCTCGCCGGGCCCGGGCGCCTCACCGCGGCGCAGGTGGCGGAGCGCACCGGGTTCCGCTCGCGCTCCACGATGGCGCGGCAGCTGCGGCGCTGGGCCGCCGACTAGCGCACGACCGACGGGGGCGCCCCGTCGCGTCATCCGTTGCTAATTTTGGCCGGCCACTTCGCGGGGCCGCGCCGCCTGTCTCATCATGGCGGCCATCCCTGGCTTCGAGGTCATCGCCATGCTCCGCGCCGCACTGCCCGCCATTGCACTCGCCAGCCTCGCCGCCGGCGAGGCCCTGGCCGCCCCGCCTTCGCCCTGCCCGGACGGGCCGTTTCGGCAGTTCGACTTCTGGGCCGGGGAGTGGGACGTGAAGGACGCCGAAGGCAAGGTGGCGGGTGTCAACAGGATCACGAGCGAGGAGAACGGCTGCGTCCTGGTCGAGCGCTGGAGTTCCGCCGCCGGCGGCCACGGGCAGAGCTACAACTACTACGACCCGGCGGCCGGCAAGTGGAAGCAGCTGTGGGTGGGCCTCGGGATCCTGCTGCACATGGAAGGCGAGTTCCAGGACGGCAGCATGCGGCTCGAGGGGCCACTGCAGTACCTGGCGCAGAAGCGCGTCACGACGCTGCGCGGCACGTGGACCGCGCTGCCCGACGGGCGCGTGCGCCAGCTCTTCGAGGAATCCGAGGACCAGGGCAAGACCTGGACGACCTGGTTCGACGGGTACTACACGAAGCGGTGAGCGGCGCGAAAAAGGTGAGCGTCCCCTTTACATGAGCACGTAGGCGCCGAGCGCGGCGAAGACGAGCGCCGCGGCGGCGCGCACGAGGCGCATCGGCAGTTTCGTCGCCGCGACCTCGCCGAGCAGCACGACCGGAACGTTCGCCAGCATCATCCCGAGCGTCGTCCCGCCGACGACCGCCGCGAGCGAGGCGTAGCGCGCGGCGAGCGCAACCGTCGCGATCTGCGTCTTGTCCCCCATCTCGACCAGGAAGAAGGCGATGGCCGTCGCGCCGAAGACGCCGAAGCGCGGCTCGGCGGCGCTCGCGCCTCCCGCCTTGTCGGGCACGAGCGTCCAGGCCGCCATCGCGATGAACGAGAGGCCGAGGATCCAGCGGAGCGCCTCCGGACCGACGAGCGCCGCGCACCAGGCGCCCGCCGCGCCCGCGAGCGCGTGGTTGGCGAGCGTCGCCGCGAGGATCCCGAGGACGATCGGCAGCGGGCGCCGGAACCGGGCGGCGAGGAGGAGCGCCAGCAATTGCGTCTTGTCGCCGATCTCCGCGAGCGCGACGACGCCGGTCGAGACGAGGAAGGATTCCATGGTGGCCGTGCGGGGTCAGGCGTTCGACGCAATGACACGCTCCCCGCCCGACCCCGGTACGGGAAACGCATCATCGGTCTCGCCAAGCCCTGTGCCGGATGCGCCATGGGGCGAACCCCAAGTCTGTTGACGCATCCCCGCCCTGACGGCGGCGGCTACTCCCCAACGAAGGCGCGCATCCTAGCAGAACGGTCAGGGCTTTGCCGTGTGCGACCACGCCCTGCGCGCCCTCCAACAAGAAAGCGCGGCGGCCCGAGGGCGGCCGCCGCGCGAATCCCCTCGTGCGGACGGGGAGGACGTCTCAGAAGTCGACGGTCGCCCGCAGGAAGACGTAGCGGCCGAGGGCGTCGTAGGTCTGCGGGAAGGTGTTGCCGTTTCCGGTCGTTCCCACCGAGCCGCTGACCGTCGGGTTGTCGTCCAGCACGTTGTTGATGCCGAGCGTCAGTCCCGCCTTTTCCGTGATCGCCCAGTTCGCTGCCAGGTCGAAGTACGACTCGGCGGGGAGCTCCCGGTCGAGCTGGTTCTCCGGCATCTCGACGTTCGGGCCGGCCAGGCCTTCCACTTCCGAGTAGTGCCGCCAGGTCAGAGACAGGTCGACGTCCCAGGGCGTCTGCCAGCTCGTCCGGAGGCGGTGGCGCCAGAGCGGGTTCGGCGTGCCGCAGACCGTCGAGTAGAAGCCCGCGCAGTCATACCAGTCCCTGACCTCGGGCCCCGGCTTCAGGTCGATGCCCGGCGCCGGCTGCGTGATGAGGTCCAGGAGGTAGGTGCCGGTCAGGCTGAACGAGAGGCTGCCGAAGCGGCCGATCTCGATGCCGGTGTAGCCGATGTTGATGTCGTACCCGGAAGTCGAGAGCGAGCCGATGTTGATGTTGAGGTCCTCGACGAAGCCGCTGCCGTTCGTCCACAACTGGCCGGTGCCGGGCGTGCGCTGGATGCGCGAGCAGGCGGCCGGGTCGTTGTTGCCGTAGCAGGCGGTCCAGGTGTTGTTAGGCCCGAACGTGGTGATCGTGTTGTCGATCTGGATGTCGAAGTAGTCCACCGTGATCGCGAGCCCCGGCGCCCAGCGCGGCTGGAACACGAGGCCGTAGGAGTACGTGTCCGACTCCTCCGGCGTCAGCCCGGTGTTGCCGCCCTGCCTGAAGTAGTACTGGCCCGCCGGGCTGTCGAGCGAGGCGGAGCCGACGAGGCCTGCAGGAACGCCGCTCGCGATGCACTCCTCCTCGCTCGCCTGCGGGTCCCGCGCGGCCGCGCCGCAGGGATCGCCGGGGGCGTCGAAGAGGTTCAGGCCCTGCGCGGTGAACAGCTCGATGATGTTCGCCGCACGCACCGCGCGCTGGTAGCTCGCGCGCAGGCGGACGTCGGACACCGGCGCCCACTCCATGCCGAACTTGTAGGTGTCGGTCTGCACGCCGCTGCCGTAGTCGGAGTAGCGATAGGCGGTGTCGAAGGAGAGGCTCTCCGCGAACGGCTGGTCCTGGGCGATCGGCACGCGCGCCTCCATGAAGAGGTCGTTGGCCTTGGTCGAGCCGCCGATGCCGATCACCGCGCCGCCGGCGCCGGAGAACTGGTCCTGCTCCTGCAGCGCGTCGACGTCGTTGCGGAGCGCGTCGCGGCGGTACTCCGCGCCGACGACGACCTGGATGCCGTCGGACGCGCTCGGCAGCTTCACGCCGTAGACCCCGAGGTCGCCGGTGACGACGCCGTTGTAGATCTCCTGCGAGATGCGGCCGATCTGCAGGCCGTCCGCCTGCAGGTAGTCGAGCTGCTCCTGGGTCACGCCGTTCGGGACGAACGGGTTCCAGGGCACGCAGTTCGGGTCGGTGCCGTCGACCACCGAGCGGCAGGTCGGCACGCCGTCCACGTCGATGACGTCCACCGCGTTGTTCAGGCGGCTCTTCACGAAGTAGTTCTTCGTGCCGGTGTTGACGGAGACGCTCGAGTATTGGGCGGACACGTCGTAGCCCCACGCATCGTTGATCGAGCCGCGGACGCCCGCGAGGGTGCGGAAGGAGTTGTTCGCGAACGTCTGCAGGCGACCGCCGCCCTCGACGTTGCGGCGCCCGACGTAGAGCGTCACCGATTCGCCGGCGGCGATCTCCGCCGGGCCGCAGCCGATGTCGGCGAGGCTGTTCACGGGCAGCAGCGGGTTGTCGCAGTTGACCGAGCCGGTGTTGAAGAAGTTGCCGCCCGGGGCGATCTGCGCGATCGACTCGTAGTCGTTGAACATCAGCTGCGTGTAGACGTCCGCGTGCTCGTTGAACTCGTAGTGGCCCATGGCGCCCAGGCTGTAGCGGCGCTCGGGACGCTGGTAGTGGTTCAGCGGGCCGAAGTTGTAGAGGTCGGCGCTCGCGTTGTTGGTGAGGGCGTCGGTCGGCCGCCAGGAGTCCGCGGTGTCGACGGTGTACACGTGGTCGGTGAAGTCGGTCGTGAAAATGCCGCCCGCGTTGACCGAGGAGCCGCCGCAGCCGAAGGAGCCGACCGGCGTGCCGTTGACGGCGCAGGCCGAGTAGTCGCGGTCGCGCTGGAGGACCTGGTCACTGTCGAAGACGGTCGCGTACGCGGTGATGTTGCCGCGGCCGTCGCCCGAGTTGACGCCGACGAGCAGCGAAAGCTCCTTGCCCTCGCCGTCGGTCACGGAGTCGTCGGGGAGCGCGTACTGGGAGGGGTTCTCCGCGGCACGCGCGGCGATGGTGTCGCGGAGCTTGACCTCGCCGGGGCCGCGGTAGTCGTTCTCGTGCCAGTAGAAGTTGTACTGGGATGTGACCTGGACGCCCTCGAAGTCCTTCTTCATGACGAAGTTGACGACGCCGGCCACCGCGTCGGAGCCGTACACGGCGGAGGCGCCGCCCGTCAGGACGTCGACCCGCTCGACCATCGCGGTCGGGATCTGGTTGATGTCCGGTGCCGCCGAGGCCCGGGTCACGCCGCCATAGGGCATGCGGCGCCCGTCGATCAGGACGAGCGTCCGGGGCGAGCCGAGGTGGCGAAGGTCCAGCGTCGCGGAGCCGGTCGCGCCGTTCGCGACCGTGACGTTCTGCGAGGCGAAGGCCTGCGGCAGCTGGTTCACGAGGTCCTCGATGCGGGTGACGCCCTGCGTCACGACGTCCGCCGCGGTGACCTGGGTCACCGGCGTCGTCGACTCGAGGTTCGCGCTGCGAATGCGCGAGCCCGTGACGACGATTTCGCCGAGGTTCTCCTGCGCCTGCGCCGGAAGCGCCGTGCCGGCGGCAGCGGCCGCGCCGAGGACGAGCGCGCGGCGCACCGCGGCTGCGAGTTGTTGCTTGCGTGCCATTGTGATGTCTCCCGCGAACGGCAGACCCGTTCGCTCATGGCTGCGACGCTAGCAACGCGCCCGCGCGCGGAGCCGCCGGTGGCAAAGGCTCCACGCAAGGCGCGGACGCCGCGCCACGCGCGCAAGTGCCCGTCGCAGCGCGACGTTGCGCGGCCGCCTGCCGCTCGCCGGCGGATTCCGGACGATCGCGCGTGAATCGGCGTCCTGCGCCGTCGCGCGGAGGCCACGCAAGTTCGCAACGGATGCACAAGCCGCGTGTGAACGGCGCAACGGATGCGCCCATCACAACATGCAAGATGTCGGAAACCCCGGGGGGTGGCGACTCATGAAGACGAACGACGCGGCGGGTTTGCAGGTGGCCATCGTTGACGCGGACGAGGGCGCGCGACGGAAGCTGCGCGCGCTGCTCGAGTCGATGGAGCCGCTTCGCGCGGTGCACGAGGCCGGATCGCCCTTCGAGGCCGCGCGCCTCATTGTCGATGCGAGGCCCGACCTCGTGTTCCTGGACGTCGACCTGCCGGGTGCCGCGGCCATCCCGGCGCTGCGCGCACCGGACGCGCCCTGCGTCGCCGTCATCGCCTCGGGCCCGCAGCTCGCGCTGCAGGGCTTCGACTTCGAGGCCATCGACTTCCTCGTGCGGCCCCTGGCGCGCGAACGCCTCGCGGGCTGCCTCGCGCGGGCGCGCAAGCGCCTCGCGGAGCGCCGGATCGCCGCGCTCGCGCTCGAGATCGCGGCGGCCGCCGCCGCGATCCGCGGCGTCCCGTCCCCCCGCGTCGGGGCCTCGCGCTACCCGGACCAGATGACGATCCGGGTCCGCCGGCGGATGTTCGCGCTCGCGGTGGACGACATCGCCTGGATCGAGGGCGCGAGCCAGTACAGCCGCGTGCACGCGCGCACCGGGGACTTCCTGCTGTCGCGCTCGCTGTCCTCGCTCGAGTGCGAGCTGGACCCGGAGCGCTTCTTCCGCATCCACCGCTCCGCGATCGTGAACGCGGCCTGCGTGCGCGAGGTGATGTCGCGCGGCGACGGCCGGTACAACGTCTACCTGCACGGCGGCGAGGCGCTGCCGCTCGGGCGGGCGCGGCGGGACGTGCTGGACAGGCTGCTCGGCGCAAAAAAAAGCGGCGGCCTTTCGGCCGCCGCGAGTTGAGGCAGGACTCCGCCTGCGGCGGGACTCTTAGAAGTCCACCGTCGCCCGCAGGAAGACGTAACGACCGAGGGCGTCGTAGGTCTGCGGATAGGTGTTGCCGTTGCCGACCGTGCCGACGCTCGCCGAGAGCGACGGGTTGTCGTCCAGCACGTTGTTGATGCCGAGCGTGAGGGCCGCCTTCTCCGTGATCGCCCAGTTGGCGGCCAGGTCGAAGTAGTCCTCGGCGCTCAGGACGCGGTCGATGCGGTTCTCCGGCAGCGCCTGGTTCGGGCCGGCGAGGCCGGTCGTCTCCCCGTAGTGCCGCCAGGTGAACGACAGGTCCACGTCCCACGGCGTCTGCCAGCTCGTGCGGAAGCGGTGCCGCCACTGCGGGGTGGGGACGCCGCACACGCTCGAGTAGAAGCCGACGCAGTCGTAGGTGTCGCTGAACCCGGCACCCGGGTCGAGGTCGATGCCCGGCGCGGGCTGCGTGATCAGGTCGATCGCGTAGGTGCCGGTCAGGTTGAAGGCCAGGCTGCCGAAGCGGCCGATCTCCACGCCCGTGTACCCGATGTTGATGTCGTAGCCCGTCGTCGACAGCGAGCCGATGTTGATGTTGGTGTCGAGCACGTTGCCGCTGCCGATCCACAGCTGCCCGTTCGGGTTGCGCTGGATGCGCGCGCAGGCCGCCGGGTCGTTGTTGCCGTAGCAGGCCGTCCAGGTGTTCGGCGCGCCGAACGTCGTGATCACGTCGTCGATCTTGATGTCGAAGTAGTCGACCGTGATCGCGAGGCCCGGAACCCACCGCGGCTGGAACACGACGCCGTACGAGTACGTGTCGGAGGTTTCAGGCTGCAGGTTGACGTTGCCGCCCTGCGTGAACTGGTACTGGCCAGCCGGGCTGTCCAGGAGGCCGGCGCCCACGTTCTGCGCAGGCACGCCGGTCGCGATGCACTCCTCGGCGCTCGCGATCGGGTTCGGGCCGTTCTGCACGATGGCGCCGCAGGGGTCGCCCGCCGCGTCGAACAGGTTGAAGCCCTGGGCCGTGAACAGCTCCACCACGTTGGCCGCGCGGACCGCGCGCTGGTAGCTCGCGCGCAGGCGGACGTCGGAGACCGGCGCCCACTCGAGCCCGAACTTGTACGTGTCGGTCTGCACGCCCGTCGCGTAGTCCGAGTACCGGTACGCGGTGTCGAACGAGAGGCTCTCCGCGAAGGGCTGGTCCTGTGCGATCGGGATCCGCGCCTCCATGAAGAGGTCGTTGACCTTGGTCGCGCCCTCGATGCCGATCGTCGCGCCGCCGGAGCCGGACAGCTGAGCCTGCTCCTGCAGGGCGTCGACGACGTTGGCCATCGAGTCGCGGCGATACTCGGCGCCGAACACGACCTGGATGCCGTCGGAAGCGAGCGGCGACTTGACGCCGTAGACGCCGAGGTCGCCGTTGATCACGCCGTTGTAGATCTCCTGCGTGATCCGCCCCGACTGGATGCCCGTGGCCTGCAGGTAGTCGAGCTGGTCCTGGGTGATGCCGTTCGGCACGAACGGATTCCAGGGGACGCAGTTCGTGTCGCTGCCGTCAACCACGGATCGGCAGGTCGGCACGCCGTTGACGTCGATCACGTCGAGCGCGCGCTGCATGCGCTGGATGACGAAGTAGTTCTTCGTCGCCGCGTTGGCGGTCGTCGTCGAGTACTGGGCCGACGCGTCGTAGCCCCAGGCCTCGTTGATCGAGCCGCGCACGCCCGCCAGCATGCGGAACGAGGCGTTCGCGAACGCCTGCTGGCGCCCGCCGCCTTCCACGTTCCGGCGCAGGATGTACATCGGGACGCTCGTGCCGGCGGCGATCTCGCCCGGGCCGCAGCCGATCGTCGCGAGGCTCCCCTGCGGGAGCAGCGGGTTGTCGCAGTTTATCGTCGTCGTGTCGCCGAAGTTTCCGCCCGGGGCGATCTGGGCGACGGACTCGTAGTCGTTGAACATCAGCTGCGTGTAGACGTCCGCGTGCTCGTTGAACTCGTAGTGGCCGAGGGCACCGATGCTGTAGCGGCGCTCCGGGCGCTGGTAGTGGTTCAGCGGACCGAAGTTGTACAGGTCGTTGCTCGCGGTGTTGGAGAGCGAGTCGGTGTTGCGCATCGCGTCCGCCGTGTCCACCGTCAGCGCATAGTTCACGAAGTCGGTGAACGTGCCGCCGGCGTTCGTGGCGGAGCCGCCGCAGGCGAAGGACGTGGTCGGGTTGGCGGCGAGGCTGCAGGCCGAGTAGTCGCGGTCGCGCTGGAGCACCTTGTCGCTGTCGAACACGGTGGCGTACGCGGTGATGTTGCCGCGGCCGTCGCCCGAGTTGACGCCGACCATCAGCGAAAGCTCCTTGCCCTCGCCGTCGGTCACGGAGTCGTCAGGGAGCGCGTACTGCGACGGGTTCGTGGCCGCGCGGCCCTCGATCACGTCGCGGAGCTTCACCTGGCCGGGGCCGCCGAAGTCGTTCTCGTGCCAGTAGAAGTTGTACTGGGACGTGACCTGGACGCCCTCGAAGTCCTTCTTCATCACGAAGTTCACGACGCCGGCCACCGCGTCCGAGCCGTAGACCGCCGAGGCGCCGCCCGTCAGGACGTCGACCCGCTCGATCATCGCGGTCGGGATCTGGTTGATGTCCGGGGCCGCCGAGGCCGAGGTCACGCCGCCGTAGGGCATGCGCCGGCCGTCGATCAGCACCATGGTGCGCGGCGAGCCGAGGCCGCGGAGGTTCAGGGTTGCCGTGCCGGTCGCGCCGTTGGCGATCGTCACGTTTTGCGCCGCAAAAGCCTGCGGCAGCTGGTTCACGAGGTCCTCGATGCGGGTGACGCCCTGCGTCACGACGTCCGCGGCGGTGACCTGCGTGACGGGTGTCGTCGACTCGAGGTTCGCGCTGCGGATGCGCGAGCCCGTGACGACGATTTCACCCAGGTTTTCCTGCGCGAGCGCAGGTGTCACCCCAGCCGCCGTCAGGGCACCCATCATGAGGGCCCGGCGTACGGCCGAAGCGACCTGGTACTTACGTTCCATTGCGGTAGTCCTCCCGCGGGCAGCCACTGCCGCCCGGTTGGTTGCACGAGACAACCGACCCGTGGGTTGACCGGAATGGCCGTTGTTTTACGGCAACACAGGCCATCCACGGGGTCTGTTGCGTGGGAGAACCATAGGTCGGCATGCATCAGAAAAACCGGCACTTGGCAAAGGCTCCCGGCCGTTCGCAAGTTTTGCGGAACGATCTGACGGTTTCCCGCATCTCATGTTGCACATTGCCAACGGCCACCGCGGAAGGGCTCGATATGGCAGAAGTAGGCACCGGCAAGGTGCGCGCACTCATCGTCGACGACGAGGAGCTCGGTCGTCGCATGCTCCGGTCTTTGCTCTCGGCCGACGACGAGGTCGTGCTCGTCGGCGAGGCTTCATCCGCCGCCGAGGCGCGCCGGAAGATCGGCGAGCAGCATCCCGACCTCGTCTTCATGGACATCGAGATGCCGGGCGGCAGCGGCCTCGAGCTCGTGCAGTCGCTCGGCGAGCCGCATCCCTACGTCATCTTCGTCACCGCGCATCCCGAGTTCGCGCTCGGCGCCTTCGAGGCGCAGGCGGCGGACTACATCATGAAGCCGGTGCAGACGCAGCGGTTCAACGGCAGCCTGATGCGCGCCAAGCAGCGCATCGCGGAGAGCCGCGTCGCGGGCCTCGCGCGCAAGATCGCGGGCGCGGTCGGCAACGGCCGCGCGAACGGGGAGGCGATGAACGGCGGCGTCGCCCAGCAGAAGTACGCGGACCAGATGACGATCCGCGTGCGGCGCCGCATGTTCTCGCTCGAGGTCAGCGACATCTCCTGGATCCAGGGCGCGAGCCAGTACAGCCGCGTGCACACGAAGAACGGCGAGTACCTGCTCTCGCGCACGCTCGCTTCCCTCGAATGCGAGCTGGACCCGCGGCGGTTCTTCCGCATCCACCGCTCGGCCATCGTGAATGCCGCGCACGTGCGCGAAGTCCGCTCGAGCGGCGACGGGCGCTACAACATCTACCTGCACGGCGGCCAGGCGCTGCCCATGGGCCGCGCCCGCCGCGAGATCCTCGAGAAGCTCCTCTCCGGCATCGGCAACAAGGACTATTGAACGTGGCCCTGCCCGTGGAACCCGCGGCCGTGCTGAACCCTCCCGTCGCGAATCCGGCGGAGGCCAGGGCTCCCGCCGCTGCGCCGCGAAGCGCGCGCCCGCGCGACGTCGAGCGGCTGATCGGCCGCCGGCTGGTGCGCTGGTGGACGCTCGCCGGCTGCTGGCTCGCGATGGCCTTCTCGGTCGGCTTCGGGCTCTACGTGAACTACGAGGCGCAGGGCCTCCAGGTCACCTTCTTCGACACGATGATGGCGATGATCCCGCACTACTGCTTCTGGGTGCTGGTGAGCCCGCCGCTCTACCGCGCGCTGCACCTGACCATCCAGGGGCCGCGCCGCGCGCTCTGGCTCTCGACGCTCATCGCCTGGAGCGCGATCGCGCTCACCGGCTCGACCGCGATGTCCTTCTTCAGCTACATCGTGCGCCACGACCTGCAGCCGACCTTCGAGCAGCTGTTCGACGTCTACTTCATGCCGCCGGCGGGCCCGGCGTTCTGGGCGATGAACCTCAGCATCCTCGTGATCGCGCTGGCGGCGTTCGCGGCGGTGCGCAGCCACCGCCTGCGGGTGCAGTCGCTCTGGGACGCGGCCCAGACCGAGCTGCGCGGCGCGCGGCTCGAGGCGCAGCTCGCCGACGCCCGGCTGCTCGCGCTGCAGGCGCAGATCAACCCGCATTTCCTGCTGAACAGCCTGAACTCGATCGCGAGCCTCGTGCAGTCGGGCGAGCGCGAGCGCGCCTTCGACGCGATCGGCCGCCTCGGCGAGCTGATGCGGACGGCGATGCGCAGCAACGGCGACCACAGCGTCACGCTCTCGGAGGAGATGGGCTTCCTGCAGGGCTACCTGAACCTCTGCGAGCTGCGCTTCGGCCGGCAGTTCCGCTATTGCCTGTCGATGCCGGAGGAGCTCGGCACGCGCCGCGTGCCGGCGCTGATCGTGCAACCGCTCATCGAGAACTCGATCCGCCACGGCATGGAGCCCGGGCGGCCGCTCAACGTGGACATCCGCGTCTACGCGCGCGGCGGCGAGATCGTGGTCGAGGTGGAGGACGACGGTCGCGGCCTCGGCGCGAAGCAGGGCGGGGCGCTGCCGCAGGGCCACGGCCTCGCGAACGTCGCCGAACGGCTCAAGCTTTCCTTCGGCGAGGCCGGGCGGCTAAGCCTCGCGCCGCGGTCGCCGCGCGGGACCGTCGCGCGCATCGTCATCGGTTAAAGGGGAACCCATTCCCCGCATGTCGAACATCCGCCGATAGGCGCCCGGCGTCAGGCCGGTGCGTCGGCGGAATACACGCCGGAAAAATGACGGGTCCTCGTAGCCGACTTCTGCGCTCACGCCTTCGACGGGCGTGTCCGTGGACTCGAGCAGGCGCTTCGCCCGCTCGACGCGCAGGTCCTGCACGCGGTCGATGAGCGTCGTGCCGGTCGCCGTGCGGAACCTCCGCTTCAGCGAGCGCGCGGGAATGCCGGCGCGCGCGACGGCCTGCGCGACCGGGTCCGGGTCCCGGTAGTGGCGGGCGAGCCAGTCCTCGCAGCGGCGCACGACGGCGTCGGCGTGGGGCTGCCGCCGCACGAGGGCGGCGTAGGGGAGCTGGCCCTCGCCATGCCACTTGAGCAGGTAGACCTGCGCGATCCGGAGCGCCTCGCCGGGGCTCACGTGGCGCGCGATGATGTGCAGGGCGAGGTCGTGCCAGGACGTGGTGCCGCCCGCCGTTACGATGCGGCCGCGCGAATCCGCGAAGACGAGGTTCGGCTCGGGCCGGAAGCGCACGCGCGGATAGTTGCGGCGGAAATGCTCCTGGTAGCCCCAGTGCGACGTCGCGTCGCAGCCGTCCAGGAGCCCGGTCTCGGCGAGCAGTATCGCGCCTGAGCAGGCCGAGTAGAGCGTCGACCCCGCGGCGTGCCGCCGCCTCAGCCAGTCCACGACGTCCGGATGCCGTCCCGCCAGCGAGTCCTGCGGCCCGAGCCAGATCTCCGGGACGATGACGATCTGGGCCTCCGGGTCCTCGTCGATCCCCGCGTCGGGGCGAACCGGAATGCCGTTGCCGCAGGCGAAGGACCGGCGCGTCGGGCCGGCGATGCGGACGTCGAAGCAACGGCGCTCCTCGCCCTCGTGCGCGAGGAGCTGCCAGAGGTTCCCGGCCACCAGCAGCACGTCGAGCATCCCATACAGCGCCGAGCCCGCCGACTCGGGCAGCGCGACCAGGATTACGCTCGAGGGGCGGCGGGAAGCCATTTGAAAATAGTGGCACGAAAGGACCGTTTTGGTCCAAAACACATCTTCTGGCGGGTGGGCGCCGGACCCTAGGATGCGCGCCATCCGACACCCCAACCAACCAGGAGAGACCGCCATGAATGCCCTTGCAGAGACGATTCCGGCCCGAAAGCTGCGCAACGGCGTCGACGTCGACGCGCTGTTCGCCACCCTCGAGGCGGTGAAGGCCGACCCGGCGATCGCGGAGTTCCGCTTCCGCGCGTCGAACCGCTGGCTCGGCGGCGACCGCAACCTGACGACGGTGACCGGCTTCCACGGCGCGAAGCAGGAACAGCCGCATGCGCGGCCGTTCGAGCTGGAGTGCGGCGAGCCGCCCGTGCTGCTCGGCCAGGACCGCGGCGCCAATCCCGTGGAGCACCTGCTGAACGCGCTGATCGGCTGCCTGACGACGACGATGGCCTACCACGCGGCGGCGCGCGGCATCGGGATCGAGGCGATCGACTCGACGCTGGAGGGCGACCTGGACCTGCGCGGGTTCCTCGGTATTTCGCCGGACGTGCGCAAGGGCTACCGCGAGATCCGCGTGACGATGCGCGTCAAGTCGAAGGCCTCGCCGGCCTTGCTGCGCGAACTCGCCCAGTACTCCCCGGTCTTCGACGTCTGCTCGCGCGCGCTGCCGGTCAAGGTCGAGGTCGTGACGGTCTGACGGCCGCCAAAGGGGACAGCCACCTTTAAAGGGGGCAGGCACCTTTAAAGGTGCCTGTCCCCTTCAAGCCTTCTTCCGGCTCTCGACGAACCAGCCGACCAGGTTCGCGATGCCGACCGCGGCGGGGATGAGGCCGAACATTGCGATGTCGTCGCCGGCGACGCGCTCCAGCGCGAAATAGAGCACGATGCCCACCAGGAGCCCCGCGATGCCGCTTCGGAGGCCGGCGTTGCGAACGCGATCGGGTTCCGGCTCGGGATCGGGCGGGATCTCGAGGCCGCGCTCGATGGCCGCCATGCGCTCGCGGTGACGCAGCTCCGCGCGCTTGAGCTTCTCGCGGTGGGCGAGGCTGATCGCGACGACCGCGATGCCGATGCCGAAGACGATCCCGATGATCGGGATCAAGAGCGCAACGATTTCCTCGTCCATCGACAGCCCCCCCCCTCAGAGCCCGAACAGCAGGCTGAGGTTTCCCCACATCGGCCCGAGCGCCTCGCGGATCGCGTCGGCGCCGAAGTACACGGCGACCGCGATGACCGCGAACTCGAGCGCCCGCGTGTCGAATGAACCCAGCCTGGACCGCTTCATGCCGTTGATACGCGCGGCGCCGGCCGGAAGTTTCACGCCCGGGGCATAAAATACCTGAAACCGCCGGGCGCGCCGGTGCGTATCAACCGGGGAGAAGGTCCCGAACCCAGATGCCGGCCGACCAGGCGATCGTCGAATTGGTCCAGGCCGGCCGCGGGCAGGAGGCGTTCGAGCGGCTGCTGCCCGCGTACCGCCGGCGCGTCTTAGGGCTCGCCTACGGCATCCTCCGGGACCGCGCGGCGGCCGAGGACCTGGCGCAGGAGGTGTTCGTGAAGCTCTGGCAGGCGCTGCCCCGTTACGACGGACGCGCGCAGCTGTCCACCTGGATCTACGCGATCACGCGCAATGCCGCCGTCTCGGCCCTGCGCGCGCGGCGCCGCGAGCTGTCACTCGCGGACGAGGCCGTTGCCGCAGAAGTGGAGGACGTCGCCGCACCCGACGCCGCCGCGGCGGAGGATCCCGCGCTTCGCCGCGCCATCGACCGGCTGCCGGAGAAGCAGCGCCAGGCGATCACGCTTTATTACATGGACGAGCGCAGCGTGGAGGAGGTCGCGGACATGATGGGCATTCCCGCCAATACCGTGAAGACGCACCTGCACCGGGCGCGCGCGAGCCTCGCCGCTGCGCTCGGCGAATCCGCGAAGGAGCCCGCGTGAACGGCGAGGGCCTGGACGCGCGGCTGCGCCGGCACTTCGCCCGCGTCGACACCGCGCCGGGTTTCGAGGCCCGCGTGCTCGCTCGGGTCGCGGCGCTCCCGTCGCCGAAGGTCCTCGAGCGGCGCCGCGAGGTCGAGCGGCAGCAGTTCGCGTTGCGCAAGCGGCTGCGGCGGGAAGCCTGGTTCAACGCGGCGACGGCCCTCGGCGTCGGCGCGGCGGCGCTCGCGGCGGTGTGGCGCCACGGCCCCGAAGTCTCGGACCGCATGCGCGAACTGGTCGAACACGCCACGCAGGGCGGCGGCCTCGGCGTCGCGGCCGTCGCGCTCGGCGGCTGGTTCGTGTGGTGGAGCTGGCGCGCCGGCGCCGGAAGATAGGGCAAACCCCGCCGTCCCCCTTAGAATCGGGGGATGAAACGGAACCCCGCCGTCGACGCCTACATCGCGAAGGCCGCGCCCTTCGCGCAGCCGATCTTGAAGCACATCCGGAAGCTCATGCACAAGGGCTCCCCGCGCCTCGAGGAGACGATCAAGTGGGGCGTCCCGACCTTCGAGCGCCAGGGCATCGTCGCGATGATGGCGGCGTTCAAGAAGCACGTCGCCTTCGGCTTCTGGAGCGAGAAGCTGATCCGCGAGCGCCTCGGCGGGGATGCGGACCGCGTGTTCCCGAGGGATGCGAAGCTCGGCATGGGCGGGCGGCGCTACCTCCGGAAGGAGGAGTTGCCGGCGGACATCGTCATCCTCCGTGCCGTGAAGCTCGCGGTCGCGCTGAACGAGGCGGGCGTGCGCCCGAAGCGCGCGCTCTCGCGCAAGCCGCCGCCCAAGGCGCCGCCGGACCTCGCCGCCGCGCTCCGGAAGAACGCGAAAGCCCGCGCGACCTTCGAGCGCCTGACGCCCGGCAAGAAGCGCGAGTACGTCGACTGGCTGCTCGAGGCGAAGCGCCCCGAGACGCGCGCGCGGCGGCTGGCGGAGGCGACGCGGCTGCTCGCCGCCGGGCGCGAGCGGTACTGGAAGTACCAGGACTGCTGAGCGCATGAGCCACCGCATCCACGAATCCGCGGACGCCGTCGTCCTGGCGCCCGCGACCGAGGCCACCGCGGCCGTCATCTGGCTGCACGGCCTCGGCGCCGACGGCCACGACTTCGTCCCGATCGTGCCCGAGCTGAAGCTGCCGGAGAATCCCGGCATCCGCTTCGTGTTCCCGCACGCGCCGGTCAGGCCCGTCACGCTCAACATGGGCATGCGCATGCGCGCCTGGTACGACATCAGGACGCTGACCGCGGAGGGGCGGGCGGACGAGGCGGGCCTTCGCGAATCCGCCGCCCTCGTCGAGTCGCTGATCGCCGCGGAGCGGGCGCGCGGCATCGCGTCGCGTCGCATCGTCATCGCGGGCTTCTCGCAGGGTGGTGCGCTCGCGCTGCACACGGCACTGCGGCACGCCGAGCCGCTCGCCGGCATCCTCGCGCTCTCCGCCTACCTGCCTCTGCAGGCCGTGCTCGCCCCGGAGCTCGCCGAGTCGAACCGCGCGACGCCCATCTTCATGTGCCACGGCCAGTACGACCCGGTGCTTCCGCTCGCGCTCGGGCTCGCCGCCTGCAACTGGCTGCGCGCGGCCGGCTACAAGGTGGACTGGAAGGAATACCCGATGCAGCACCAGGTGTGCCTGCCGGAGATCCAGGACATCGCGGCCTGGCTCGGAAAAGTTCTCGGTGCCGGTCCGTAGTTTTCGTAGGTATTCACGGCCCCGCTTTTCGGGCCGGGGCGTGGCGCAGCAGCAATTGTCTCAGCGCCCCTTCGGACCGCCCGAGCCGCTTCGCGATCGCGGAAACTGACGCGATCCCCCGTGAGACGGCCTCGTGGGCCACGGCCGCGCGCAGGCCTGCCAACCCGCGCGCCCGCGAAGGACCCGCCAGCACAGAAGCGTCGACGCCGGACTTCCGGCAACTTTCGACGATCAGCTCCTCGAGCGACTCGCTCGTCGCCGCGTGGCGGCGCCAGCCGAGGACCCGCGTCCGGAAGTCGTCGTCGCCGAGCACGCCGCTGCCGCGGCCGTCCGCCAGCATCGCCTCAAGTTCCAGGTCCTCCGGTCGCTCGCCGCCCACCAGATCGACATAGGCCGCGCGGGCGGCCTGGGGCCCGCCCCCGAGCATGCGAAGGCCGAAGTCGGTCGTCACCCACGGCTGGCCGGCGAGTCCCAGGTAGTTGCGATGGCTCGACCAGGGGTGATCGAGCGGGTCGCGGGCGATGCCCGCGCTGACGGGATTGCGATGGATGTAGCGGAGCAGCGTGAGGAAGTAGCGATCTGCATCCACAAACTTGCCGTGGTAACGCCGCTCGAAGAGGTGCCCGGTGGTGTCGAGCGATTGCTGCAACTTGCGGGCGTAGCGGCCGGCGACGAACCGGATGGCATCGCCCAGGGGATGGTCCGAGACCTGCACGAGGAGATGCAGGTGGTTCGTCATCCAGCAATACGCATGGATCCTGAGCCCGTACCGTGCGACCCCTTCCGCCACGAGTGCATTCAGCAGGTCGCGATCGCAGTCCTGGATAAAGATGGGCTGCTGATGGTTTCCCCGGAGCGTAACGTGATGGAAGCCCCCCGGGACGTGCACTCGCAGTCGGCGCGTCATGGCGCGGGACAGAGTACCGGCCGGCCGCCTCCGGGCCGAGCGGCATTCGCGCGGCGTTCGACGACAAACTGACGAAACTGCGACCCGGCACCCCCAGCGCGCTAAACTACGAAAACTACGGCCCGGCACCGGGAGGGAATATGGGCTGGATCATCCTTGCAATCATCGTCCTGCTCGCGTTCTGGGTCGTCGGCATCTACAACGGCCTCGTCGCCGCGCGGAACGGCTACAAGAACGCCTTCGCGCAGATCGACGTGCAGCTGACGCGCCGCCACGACCTCATCCCGAACCTCGTCGAGACCGCCAAGGGCTACCTCGCGCACGAGCGGCAGACGCTGGAGGCGGTGATCACGGCGCGGAACGCCGCAGTCGCCGGGCTCAAGGCCGCGGCGGCGAATCCCGGCGACCCGGCGGCGGTGCAGCAGCTCGCCGGCGCGGAGAACGCGCTGTCCGGCGCGCTCGGCCGCCTGTTCGCGCTGGCCGAGGCCTACCCGGACCTCAAGGCGAACCAGAACATGATGCAGCTCTCCGAGGAGCTGACGACGACGGAGAACAAGGTCGCCTTCGCGCGGCAGGCGTACAACGACTCCGTGATGGGCTACAACAACCGGCGCGAGATGTTCCCCGGCTCGATCATCGCGAACTCGTTCGGCTTCCAGCCGGCCCAGCTGCTCGAGATCGAGGCGCCCGAGAAGCGCGCCGTCCCGCAGGTGAGCTTCACCTGACCCGCGCCTCGCGCCGGGGGCCCTGAGCGATGGACTTCTTCGCGCGCCAGGCCGCCAGCCGGCGGCGGTCGCGCTGGATGGTCTTCCTGTTCATCGTCGCGGTGCTCGCGATCGTCGTCGCGATCGACTTCGTGGTCGTCACGACGGTCGCGGTACTCTCCGTGAACGACGAGGGCGGCCTGCTCGCGAGCCAGGACCTCTCGCTCTCGCGCTATCCGCTCGTGATCCTCTTCTCCACGCTGTTCGTCCTCGGGACGATCGGCATCTCGAGCCTCGCGCGCACCGTCTCGCTCGCAGCCGGCGGCGGCAAGGTCGCGGAGCAGCTCGGCGGCACGCGCGTCGGCGCGGACACGAAGGACCCGTTGAAGCAGCGGCTTCGCAACGTGGTCGAGGAGATGGCGATCGCCTCGGGCGTGCCGGTGCCGCAGGTCTACGTGCTGGAGCGCGAAGCGGGCATCAACGCCTTCGCCGCGGGCTACAGCCCGGCGAACGCCGCGATCGCGGTCACCCGCGGGGCGCTCGTGAACCTCGACCGCGCGGAGCTGCAGGGCGTGATCGCGCACGAGTTCAGCCACGTGCTGAACGGCGACATGCGCCTCAGCACGCGGCTGATCGGCCTCCTGTTCGGCCTGACCGTGATCGCGATGATCGCGCGAACGATCCTGCGAATCGTGCCCCGCGGCGGCGGCGGGAGCAGCCGCAAGGGCGGGGGAGGGCTCGCCGTCATCATCGTGGCCGCGCTCGTCGTGCTCGCGCTCGGCTGGATCGGCCTCTTCTTCGGCCGGCTGATCCAGGCCGCCGTGTCGCGCCACCGCGAGTCGCTCGCCGACGCCTCGGCCGTGCAGTTCACGCGCGACGCCCAGGGCCTGCGCGATGCGCTCGTCAAGATCGGCGCGCTGGGCGCGGGCTCGCGGATCACCGACGCGGACCCGGAGGAGGTCGCGCACCTCCTGTTCGCCGAAGGGATGACCCGCGCGTTCGCGACGCACCCGCCGCTCATCGACCGCATCCGCGAGCTCGACCCGCGCTTCGACCCGGCGGAGTTCGGCGAGGTCCGCAAGCGCCTCGCGGAGACGCATCCGGGCCCCGAGGACGAGGCGCGCAAGCGCCGGGAGGACGAGCGGCGAGACGCCATGCGGCAGGCGGTCGTGCTCGCACCCGCCGCGATCGCGGAGCTCGTCGCGAATCCAGGCACCGAGCACGTGCGCGAGGCCCACGCGATGCTGGCCTCGCTCCCGGCCTCGTTCGAGGTCGCGGCCAGCCAGCCCGGGCAGGCGGCGGCGCTCTTCATCGCGCTCGCGATCGGCCGCGAGCCGGACGCGCGCGAGCTGCAGCTCGAGTACGTGCGGCAGCAGCTCGGGCCGGAGTTCGCCGCGGGCGTCCGCGCGCTGCTGCCCGAGGTGGACGCGTTGTCCGCGGTGCAGCGGATGCCTGCGCTGCTCCAGGTGTTCGAGGGCCTCGCCCAGCTCGCCCGCGCCGAGCGCGTCGAGCTGCTGCAGTGCCTGAACGGCATCATGATGCGGGAGGGCCGGGCGACCGCGTTCAATTACGCGCTGAGGAAGCTCGCGCAGGTGCAACTGCAGGACAACCTCGACCCGCGCCGGCGCACCGCCGGCTACCTGAGCGCGCAGGGCGCGCGCGACGACCTGCAGGTGCTGTTCTCGGTGCTGGCGACGCAGGGCACCGACGACCCGCAGGCGATGCGCCGCGCCTACGACGCGGGCATGGGCGCGATGTTCGGGGGCGGCATCTACCCGCCGCTGCAGAAGCTCGCGCACTGGCCGCCCAGGCTCGACCAGGCGCTGACGCGCATCGACCGGCTGCAGCCCGCGGCCAAGGCGCAGCTCGTGAAGGCGCTCGTGCTCACGATCGCGGCCGACCAGCGCATGACCGTGCCGGAGTCGGAACTCCTGCGCGCGATCTGCGCGGTGCTGCACTGCCCGCTGCCGCCGCTATATGCCTGAAGGGGGAAAAGGGGACGCTCACCTTTTTAAAGGGGACAGTCACCTTTGGCG
>DASSUY010000006.1:0-5248 GCA_035706525.1 Steroidobacteraceae bacterium | reverse complement strand
CGACAACCGGGCCTCGCAGTTCCTGCGCGAACGCGGGTACCGCTACATCGCGCTGCAGTCGACCTGGGGCGGGACCGCCAGCAACCCGTATGCCGACGAATTCATTCCCTGCCGCACCGGGGCGTTCGGCAACGAGTACCTGCGCGCGGTCGCGGACGCCTCCTGGCTGCGCGCGCTGAGCTCACAGGCGGGCATGGACATCGCCAGCTGCCACCTCAGGAACTTCGACACGCTGGCCGGGCTCGCGCAGCGCCCCGGCCCCAAGTTCGTGTTCGCGCACTTCGTGCCGCCGCACCACCCCTACCTTTTCGACCGTGAGGGCAGGGTCCTGCGACGCGCGACGATCTCGGACCAGTTCGAGTTCCAGAAGCGCCTCTGGGAGGACCGCGCCGCCTACGCAGACCAGCTCCATTTCGTGAGTGGGCGGATCACGGCGGTGGTGGACCGCATCCTCGCGGACTCGCAGCGCCCGCCGGTGATCCTGCTCGTGTCCGACCATGGGCCGAACCTGCGCAAGGGCATGTACGCGCCCGAGCAGCGCCACGTGCGCCTCTCGAACCTGACCGCCATGTACCTGCCCGGCGCACCGGCGGGCTTCCTGCCGCCCGATGCGACGCCGGTGAACCACCTGCGGCGCGTGTTCAACCTGTATTTCGACGCGGGCCTGCCCATGCTCCCCGACCGCTACTTCGTCTCGAGCTACCAGGCGCCTTTCCAGCTGGAGGAGGTGGGCCTCGACAACGAAGTCCTGCCGGCCTCGCGGGATTTTTGACAGAATGTGACGCGATCGACGGGCTGCGAGCGCCCCGGCTGGTGAAGTGCAGGCCATGAAACCGCTGATTCGGAAGCTTGCCTGCGCCTGCGCGATCTCGCTGGCGGGCGTCGGAACCGCCGCCGCGTACATCGACCCGGGCACGGGCTCGATGCTGCTGCAGATGATGGGCGCGGCGGTCGCCGGCGCCATCTTCTACTTCCGCGAGCTGCGGATGAAAGTCGTGTCCCTGTTCTCGCGGCGCCCGCCGCCCGCGGCCCGCGAGGGCGACGAAGCGACCCCCGGCGACGAGCCGCGTTGAGCGCCGCGCTCGCCACTTCCCGCTCGTTCCGCGACCCCGACGCCACGCTCATCGAGCACGACGGGCGGCTCATCCGCGCCGTCCGCGGGCACGCCCTCGCGGCTTTCCGCCGCATGCTCGCGCATCCCGTGGTCTGCCGCTGGATGGACGACGGGCGCCTCGTGCGCACGCGGCCCGTGTTGCCGGTCGAGGTCCCGCCGCAGCTGGCAGGGTTCGAGGGCGAGTGCTTCGAGCATGAACGCATCCCGTTCGTCAGCCAGCCTTCCGAGTGGGCCCCCGAGATGCTGGCCGCGGCCGGCTCTCTCACGCTGCAACTCGCCGCCGAACTCCTGCCACGCGGGCTCGAACTCAAGGATGCGACGCCTGCGAACATCCTCTTCCGCGACGCCGAGCCGGTGTTCGTCGATCTGCCATCGATCGTCGAGCGACGGCCGGGGAACCGCCTCTGGGTCGCGCGCCACCAGTTCGAGACGACGTTCCTGCTCCCGCTGATCGCGGCCGCCGAGGCCGGGCTGCCGGTCGCGTGGACGCTGCAGAACCCAGTGGCCGGCCTGTCGCACGAGGCGCTCGCGCGCATTCTCGGTGCGCGTCGCTGGCTGAAGCCGGGGCTCTGGCGCCCCGTCGCCCTGCCTGCCGCGCTCGCGGCGAAGGCCGCGGGCGGCGCCGCGGCATCGACGCTCGCCCCCGTCAGCGAGGCGCAGGCGGTGTTCACGCTCGAGCGGGGCCTGAAAGCCCTGCAGGCCCAGGTGGACAAGCGGATTTCCGCGATGGCGAAGCGCAGCTCCCACTGGCGCCGCTACACGTCGGCCCGCGCGCACTACGGCAGCGCGGACCTCGAGGCGAAGCGCCGATTCGTCGCGGAAGCGGTCGCAGGCACGAAGCCGCGCCGCACGCTCGACATCGGCGCCAACACCGGCGAGTTCAGCGAGATCGCCGCGACCGAGGGCGAGGTCGTCGCGCTCGACATCGACGAGCGCTCCGTCGCCGCGATCTGGGAGCGCGCGCGGGAGAAGCGCCTGCCCATCCTCCCGCTCGTCGGCAATTTCGGCCGGCCGACGCCCGCGCTCGGCTGGCGCAATCGCGAGCTCGAGTCCCTGCTCGGCCGCGCCGCGGAGGGCTTCGATCTCGTCCTGATGCTGGCCGTGGTGCATCACCTTCGCGTTACGGAAGGCGTGCCGGTCGCAGAGCAGTTCGATGCGGTCGCCGGCATCACGCGCCGGCACCTGCTCGTCGAGTACGTGCCGGTCACTGACCCGATGTTCGCGGCCATCGCCCGCGGCCGGGAGCCGCTCTACGGCGACTGCCAGCGACCGGAGTTCGAGGCGACGCTGCTGCGGCGCTTCCAGGTCGAGCGCAAGCACGAATTGCCGAACGGTCGCGTGCTCTACCTGGCGCGCCGGCGCGCAGGCTAGCGCGGTCCGGCCGTCACGGCCGCCGGTGGGCGGCTTCGAGCTTCTCGAGATATCCCCGCGCCGCCTCGATCACGGCCTTCGGCACGCCGGCCTTGCGCGCGACCGCGAGCCCGTAGCTCCGGCTCGCCGGGCCCGGCTTCACCGCGTGCAGGAAGACGATGCCGTCCGCGTGCTCGGTCGCATCGAGGTGCACGTTCGCGACGGAAGGAAACTCGTCGGCCAGCTCCGTCAGCTCGAAGTAGTGCGTCGCGAAGAGCGTGAACGCCCGCAGGGACTTCGCGATGTGCCCGGCGCAGGCCCAGGCGAGCGACAGCCCGTCGTAGGTGCTGGTGCCGCGGCCGATCTCGTCCATCAGCACGAGGCTCCGGTCGGTCGCGGAATTCAGGATCACCGCGGCCTCGGTCATCTCCACCATGAACGTCGACCGCCCGCCGGCGAGGTCGGCGGAGGCGCCGATGCGCGTGAAGATGCGGTCGAACGGGCCGATCACCGCGCGGTTCGCGGGCACGTAGCTGCCGATCGAGGCGAGCACGAGGATGAGCGCGGCCTGGCGCATGTAGGTCGACTTGCCGCCCATGTTGGGCCCCGTGATCACGAGCATGCGCCGCGCGTCCGTCAGCGCGAGGTCGTTCGGCACGAACGGCTCCTCGATCACGCGCTCGACGACCGGATGACGTCCGCCCTCTATGCGAAGCCCGGGCGCATCGCCGAGCTCCGGCCGCACGTAGCGCAGCGAAACGGCGCGCTCGGCGAGGTTCGCGAGCACGTCCACGAGCGCGAGCGCCGCGGCGAGGCGCTTGAGCGCGCCGAGCTCGCCGACCAGCCGGTCGAGCAGCGCGTCGAACAGCTCGCGCTCGCGCGCGAGGGCGCGGTCGCGGCTGCCGAGCACGCGGTCCTCGAACTGCTTGAGCTCGGGCGTGATGAAGCGCTCGGCGTTCTTGACCGTCTGGCGCCGCTGCCATTCGAGCGGCGCCCGCTCGGAGAGGCTGCGCGGCAGCTCGATGTAATAGCCGTGCACCCGGTTGTACGCGACCTTCAGCTGGGCGATGCCGGTGCGGCGACGCTCGCGCTCCTCCAGCTCCAGCAGGTGCCGGTCCGCGCCGGTCGCGATGGAGCGCAGCTCGTCGAGCGTCGCGTCGTAGCCCGGGGCGATGACGCCGCCGTCGCGCAGGAGCGGCGGCGGGACGGCCACGATCGCGCGCGAGAGCAGCGAGTGCAGCTCCGGCCGCGGCGCGAGGTCGGCCGCGGCCGCGGCGAGCAGCGTCGCCTCCAGGCCCTCCAGGGCCGCTGCCAGCGCAGGCAATTGCCCGAGCGCCTCCCGCAGCGCCGCCAGGTCCCGCGGCCGCGCGCTGCGCAGCGCCACCCGCGCCAGCACGCGCTCGACGTCGCCGATGCCGCGCAGGACCTCGTGCAGCCGGCCATGGCGATCCGCGCCGATCAGCGCGTCGATCGCGTCGTAGCGGGCCTCGAGCGCTGCGCGGTCGCGCAGCGGGCGGCGGATCCAGCGCCGGAGCTCGCGCGCGCCCATCGACGTCGCCGTGCGGTCGATGACGTCGGCGAGCGTCGCCTCGTCCCGCCCGGCGAGGCTCGCGTCCAGCTCGAGGTTCCGGCGCGTCGCCGCATCCATGACGAGCGCCTCGTCGCGGGACTCCGGCGCGAGCCCGGTGAGATGGGGCAGGGCGCCTTTCTGCGTGTCGCGTGCGTACTGCAGGAGCGCACCGGCCGCGCCCAGCGCGACACCCATGTCCTCGCAGCCGAAGCCGGCGAGGTCCTGCGTTCCGAACTGCGCCGTCAGCGCGCGTCGCGCCGTGTCCTCGAGGAAATGCCAGGGGGGGCGCTCGACGACGCGCGCGGCGGCCGCGAGCTTCACGCCCTCGGGCACGAGGAGCTCCGCCGGCTTCAGCCGCTCGAGCTCGGCGACAAGCGCCTCGCGGCCCTCGCCTTCGAGCACGCTGAACCGGCCCGCGGCGAGGTCGAGCCAGGCGAGCCCGAAGCGCTCGCCGTCCGCGGCCAGCGCCGCCAGCAGGTTATCGCGCTTCGCATCGAGCAGGGCGTCGTCGGTCACGGTGCCGGGGGTCACGATGCGCACGACCTCGCGCGTGACCGGTCCCTTGCCCTTGCCGACCTCGCCGGTCTGCTCGCAGATCGCGACCGGCTCGCCCTGCTTCACCAGCCGTGCGAGGTAGCTGTCGAGCTTCTCGACCGGCACGCCCGCCATCGGGATCGCGGCGCCGCCCGACTCGCCGCGCTGCGTCAGCACGATGTCGAGCAGCCTGGAGCCGCGCCGCGCGTCGTCGTAGAAGAGCTCGTAGAAGTCGCCCATGCGGTAGAACAGGAGCACGTCCGGGTTCTCCGCCTTGATGCGCAGGTACTGCTGCATCATGGGCGTGTGGGCGGGCGGGAGGTCGTCGAAAAGGCCGCGGGACTCGGGGTTCGGCACGGCCGCGATCTTAGCAACTGCGGCGCGCTTTGAGGCATCATGAACGCCCGGCGGAGGAGCGCGGCATGAGCATTGCTTACGGCACGGAACAGGGCGTCGCGACGATCAGCTTCGATCGTCCCGCGAAGAAGAACGCCATCACGGCGGAGATGTACGAGCTCTTCGTCGCGCGGCTGGCGGACGCGGCGGCGGACTCGCCGGTGCTCACGTTCATGCAGGGCCTCGCGTCCTTCGAGAAGCCGGTCGTGGCGGCCGTGCAGGGGCTCGCCGTCGGCATCGGCGTGACCATGCTGTTCCACTGCGACCTCGTCTACGCCGCGGAC
>DASSUY010000005.1:0-9195 GCA_035706525.1 Steroidobacteraceae bacterium | reverse complement strand
GACCTCGGCCAGCTGGAGGCCCGCCTCGTCGACGCGAAGGATGCGCGCAGCCGCCTCATCGTCACCGACGGCGTGTTCTCGATGGACGGCGTGATCGCGCCGCTCGCCGGGATCTGCGAGCTGGCGGAGCGCCACCGCGCGACCGTGATCGTGGACGATTCGCACGCGACCGGCTTCATGGGCGCGGGCGGGCGCGGCACGCACGAGCATTGCGGCGTCATGGGCCGCGTGGACGTCCTGACCGGGACGCTCGGCAAGGCGCTCGGCGGCGCGAGCGGCGGCTACGTCTCCGGCCGCGCCGCCATCGTCGGCTGGCTGCGGCAGCGCTCGCGGCCCTACCTCTTCTCGAACTCGATCGCCCCGGTGGTCGCCGCGACGACGCTGGCCGTGCTGGACCTGCTCGAGTCCGACCCCGCGCCGCGCCGGCGCCTCGCCGAGAATGCCGCCTGGTTCCGCGGGAAGCTCGCGGCCGAGGGCTTCCGGCTCGTCCCCGGCGAGCACCCGATCATCCCCGTCATGATCGGCGATGCCGCCCTCGCCGTGCGCATGGCAGACCGGCTGCTGGAGCTCGGCGTGTACGCGATCGGCTTCTCCTACCCGGTGGTCCCGATGGGCAAGGCGCGCATCCGCACGCAGATGTGCGCCGCGCACACGCGGCCCATGCTCGAGAAGGCCGCCGCGGCCTTCGCCCAGGCGGGCCGGGAGCTCGGCGTCGTCGGCAAGTGAGGAACGCATGAAGGCATTGGTGAAGTCGCGCCGCGAGCCCGGCATCTGGCTGGGCGAGCTTCCGAAGCCGGAGCCGGGCCCCAACGACGTGCTCATACGCATGCGCAAGACGGCCATCTGCGGCACGGACATCCACATCTGGCAGTGGGACGACTGGGCGCAGCGCACCATTCCGGTGCCGATGCAGGTCGGCCACGAGTACTGCGGCGAGATCGTCGCGCTCGGCAGCGAAGTGCGCGGCCTCGGGGTCGGCGACCGCGTCTCGGGAGAGGGCCACATCACCTGCGGCCACTGCCGCAACTGCCGGGCCGGCCGGCGCCACCTCTGCCGCAACACCCAGGGCGTCGGCGTGAACCGCCCGGGCTGCTTCGCCGAGTACATGACGCTGCCGGCGTCGAACGTGTTCCGCCTGCCGGCCGGCATCTCCGACGAGATCGCCTCCATCCTCGACCCGCTCGGCAATGCGACGCACGCCGCCCTCTCCTTCAACATGGTGGGCGAGGACGTCCTGATCACCGGGGCCGGCCCCATCGGGATCATGGCGGTGGCGATCGCCCGCTTCATCGGCGCGCGCCACGTCGTGATCACCGACGTGAACGACTACCGGCTCGACCTGGCGATGCGCATGGGCGCGACGCGGGCGCTCAACGTGAAGCACGAGAGGATCGACGATGCCATGCGCGAGCTCGGCATGGAGGAAGGCTTCGACGTCGGGCTCGAGATGTCCGGCAACGCCTCCGCCTTCCGCGACATGCTGCGCGTCATGCACCACGGCGCCAGCATCGCCATGCTTGGCATCCCGCCCGGCGAGGTCGCGATCGACTGGAACCAGGTGATTTTCAAGGGGCTCGTGATCAAGGGCATCTACGGCCGCGAGATGTTCGAGACCTGGTACAAGATGGCGGCCATGCTGCAGAGCGGGCTGGACGTCGGCGGCGTCATCACCCACCGCTTCGCCGCCGCCGACTTCGGCCGCGCCTTCGAGACGATGGGCAGCGGGCAGTCGGGCAAGGTGATCCTGGACTGGGCCGCCTGACGGCGCGGCGTCAGCCGCGCCGCGCGACGAACATCGGCCGCCGGTTGTTGCGCGGCACGACGTCGTCGTCGCAGGTCCCGAGGAAGTCGACGACCGTGAAGCCCGCCGAGCGGAGCTCGCGCTCGACCTGCTTCGGCGGCGTCGAGGCGTTCGCCTCGAAATAGAGCATCCCGCCCGTCACGGAGGCCAGCAGCGCATAGAGGTGGCGCGGGTCGCGGACGTGCGCCTCGAGGGCGAGGCAGAGCACGATGTCGAAGGGTCCCCCGAGCTCGCCCGCGTCGAGGGCATCCACGTCGGCCTGCCGGAACTCGAGGGCCGTGAGTCCGGCGAAAGCCGCGATGCGGCTTGCGAGGTCCACCTTGTCCCCGTCGTACTCGACGCCGAGTCCCCGCGCCGGCCCGAAGTTCGAGAGCTCGAAGAGCATGGCGCCGTTGTTGCAACCGAGGTCGAGGACGCTCTTTCCCCGCACCAGCCCCTGGGTGATGCCGAACCGGCGAAGGCGCTGCGCGGCGTCACGCTGCGCTTCCTCCCGCCGGACGGTGAGCGCGGGCGTCGAGAACGCGCAGTAGATGGCCCCACGGGTCCTCAGGAAGTGCCGTGACTTGCCCTTCCGGAACGACGCCGAAGCCGCACGCAGCTCCTCCTTGAGGGCCCTCGCGGTCGCCTCGCGGTCCGGTCCGGTTGCTTCCGCCCCCATGCGCAGCATTATGCCCGCCTATACTACGTGCCGTGCGCGGCCTGCAGCAGACCATCGCGAGGCTCCGATGGGGCCCGCTCGAAGGGCGCCGGCAGCGGGGCATCGAGCGCCTCCACGACATCCTGGCGGACACGCCCCTGCGCGACCGGTATTGGCTGTTCCTCGGCCTGCTGCTCGGCTGTATCCGGGACGGCGGCCCCATCCCCTGGGACCGCGATGCGGACTTCGCCTTCCTCGACCGGGACCTGCCGGCATTCCTCGAGGCGCTGGCGACCCTGCGAAGGCACGGCTACGAGCTGCGCCCCATGCAGGTCAACAACGACGGCCGCGCGACCAAGTGGGCGCTGCGGCGCGAGGGATTCAAGTACGAGTTCTTCCAGGTCGACCAGCGTGGCGACCGCTTCCGCTGGCACTACCATCGCCGCAACCCGCCGACCGAGATCGTCAACGAGGTGCCGGCGCACGGCTTCGCCCGGTTCCAGCTCTACGGCCGGAGCTTTCTCGTGCCCGAAGACGCCGACGGGCAGCTGACGCTCCTGTACGGCAACTGGCGCCAGCCCGACCCCGGCTACCTGTACTGGCGCGACTGCAAGGCGATCGTCTCCAGCGAGCCCTGGCGCCACCCGCGGCGCAGCCCGCCCCCGCCCGTGGCTCAATCCACGCGGCAGTCGCAGAAGTAGACGGGCCGTCCCGCAGCCGCCAGGGCGAGCAGCGCCCGCGCCCGCCCGACGGCCGCACCCAGCGCCGGAATGGCGACCTCGCGCGGCGCGAGGGCTTCGACAACCGGGGCGAGCGCGCCGCGCAGCTGCATGACCAGCTCCTCCTGCCAGGACATCTGCTGCTCCATCCAGCGCACGCCGTATTCCTCTTCGTCGAGCCCCGCGAGTTTCGCGGCCTCGGCGATGGCGTCGTCGACCGAACCGAGCTCGTCGATGATGCCCGCGGCCTTCGCGTCCTCCCCGATCCACACGCGCCCCTGGGCGAGGCTGTCGATCTCCTCCGGCCGGCGCTTGCGCGCTTTCGCGACGCCCTCGACGAAGTTCCGGTAGTTGCGCTCGACCGAGGTCTGCAGGATCGACTTCGCCTCCGGCCCGAGCTCGCGCTCGAACTCCATCTGGCCGGACAGCCGGGTCGTGCCGAATCCGTCGGTCGTGATGCCGAGCTTGGCCAGCGTGTCCTGGAAGGTCGGCACGACCGCGAACACGCCGATCGAGCCCGTAATCGTCGTCGGGGCCGCGAAGATGCGGTCCGCGTCCATGGCGATGTAGTAGCCGCCGGAGGCCGCGACGGTGCCCATCGAGGCGACGACCGGCTTCCCGGCCGCGCGCAGCGCATCGACTTCGCGCCGGATTACCTCGGAGGCCATGATGCTGCCGCCCGGGCTGTCGATCCGCAGCACGACCGCGGCGATGTCGTCGTCGTTCCTCGCCTGCCGGAGGAGCTTGGCGTACGAGTCCCCGCCGACTGTGCCCGGAGACTGCTCGCCGTCGAGGATCTCACCCGACGCGACGATCACCCCGACGGACTCGTCCCGCCGACGGCGCATCGACTCCTCGGACCGCACGTACGGCAGGTAGCCGCGCCAGCCCACGGCCTCGAAGCCCGTTTCCTCGTCCTCGCCCGCATCCTTGGCGACGATCGCCTCGAACTCCTGGCGGGTCTTCAGGCCGTCCACGAGGCCGCGCGCGAGCGCGTACTGCGCGAGGTCGCCGCCGGTCGCGCGCACGCCTTCCGCCGCCTCGTCCGCGTAGGCCTGCACGAGTTCCGGCTGCAGCTTTCGCGCGGCGGCCACGTCCGCCTTGTAGGCGTCCCAGAGCGCGCCGAGCCAGACCTCGGCATTCTCGCGGTCCTCCGCCGACATGTCGGTGCGCGTCCATTCGTCCGGCGCGGACTTGTGGCTTCCCGCCTTGAACACGTTGATGTCGACGGCCAGCTTGTCGATGGCGCCGCGCAGGTACGTCCGGTAGTAACCGTAGCCGTCGAGCAGCACGTAGCCCATGGGGTCGAGGTACACCTGGTCGGCCTGGGCCGCGAGGTAATACTGGCGCTGCGAGTACGACTCGCCGTAGGCATAGACCTTCTTGCCGCTCTCGCGGAACCAGCGGATGGACTGGGCGAGGTCCTGGAGGATCGGCAGGCCCGCGCCCTGCAGGCCGTCGAGGTCGAGCACGAGCGCCCGGATGCGGTCGTCGTCGCGGGCCTGGTCGACGACGTCCACCAGGTCGCGCGCGCGGGACTGGCTGCCGTCGCCGCCGGTGGCGCGGGAGATCGCGCGGTCGAGCGGGTCGCCTGAGAGCTCCTCGACCAGGCGGCCCTCCGGGGAGAGCACAAGCGCCGCCTTGTCCGGCACGTACGGCAGCTCGGATTGCGCCGCGGCCAGCAGCAGGCCGAACAACACGAGCAGCAGGACGAGGTGCAGGACCTTCCGCAGCCCGTCGAGGGCGTACCAGATGCCCTTCAGGACCGCCCAGAGTGCGTGCACGGGGGAGCCGGCCTCAGGCGCCGAGCTTCTCCTCGATGCGGGCGGACTTGCCGGAGCGGTCGCGGAGGTAGTACAGCTTCGCGCGGCGCACCTTGCCGCGACGCTTGACCTCGATGTCGGCGATCGCCGGGCTGTGCGTCTGGAACACGCGCTCGACGCCCTCGCCGTGCGAGACCTTGCGGACCGTGAATGCGCTGTTGAGGCCGCGGTTGCGGCAGGCGATCACGACGCCCTCGTAGGCCTGCACGCGCTCGCGGTCGCCCTCGCGCACCTTGACCTGCACGACGACCGTGTCGCCGGGCCCGAAGTCCGGAATCTTGCGCTTCATCGAGCGCGCCTCGAGTTCCTGCATCAACTTGCTCATGTTCGTTCCCCGATAGATCCGTTCATCCGTCACCGCGGCGGCTCGACGCCGGCCGCCCTGCAATATTCCTCGAGCAGCGCCCGCTCGTCCGGCGTCAGCGCCCGCCCGGCGAGCAGTTCCGGCCGCCGCTGCCATGTGCGCCCGAGCGCCTGCATCAGCCGCCAGCGCCGGATCGCAGCGTGGTTGCCGCCGAGCAGCACCGGCGGCACCGGCCGCCCGTCCCACACTTCCGGCCGCGTGTACTGCGGCCAGTCGAGCAGCCCGTCGCCGAACGAGTCCTCGGCCGCCGAGGCCGCGTCGCCCAGCACGCCGGGCACGAGCCGCGCGACCGCGTCGATCACGACGAGCGCCGGCAATTCGCCTCCCGACAGCACATAGTCGCCGATCGAGAGTTCCTCGTCGATCAGCGCATCCGTCACGCGCTGGTCGATCCCTTCATAGCGGCCCGCGACCAGCGCGAAGCCCGGAAAGCCCGCCAGCCGCCGCGCGCCCGCCTGGTCGAAGGGCCGGCCCTGCGCCGCCAGCCCGATGACCGGCGAACCCGCCGGCAGTCGCGCCCGCGCCGCGCCGATCGCCCTGGCGAGCGGCTCGGGCTTCATCACCATCCCGGGTCCGCCGCCGAAGGGACGGTCGTCCACGGTCCGGTGCGCGTCCTCCGCATGGTCCCGCGGGTTCTCGAGCCCGACCTGGACGCGTCCCGACTGCACGGCGCGCCCGACCACGCCGGCCGAGAGGCCCGCCTGCACGAGCGGCGGAAAGAGCGTCACGACCTCGATCCGCACGGCTCAGAACTCCGCGTCCCAATCCACGGTGATCCGCCCTGCCCCCGCGTCCACGCGCAGGAGGCACGCCGGATGCGCGGGCAGCCAGCGCTCGCGCTCACCGACCACGACCATCACCGGGTTCGCCGGGAGGTCGAGGAAATGATCCACCCGGCCGAGGCTCTCGCCCGCCAGGTTCACCACTTCGAGGCCCACGAGGTCGCCCCGGTAGTGCTCGCCTTTCCTGAGTGCCGGCAGTTCCTGCCGGTCCACCCACAACTCGGGCTTGCCGAGCGCGATCGCCGCGTCGCGATCGTCGATGCCCTCGAGCCTCACCACGAAGTCCTTGCCGTGCGGCCGGCCTTCCAGGGGGCGCAGCTCCCGCACCGTGCCGCCCGGGACGTTCACGCGCCAACGCGCGAACTCGAGGACCTGCGCGGGGGGATCGGTGTACGAGGCGAGCTTCAGCCAGCCCTTGACGCCGAACGGCCCGGCGAGGCGTCCGAGCACGACCCGTGTCACCGGAATCGCGCCAGCGGCGGACCGCTCAGGCCGCCGCTTGCTTCTTCGCGGTCGAGACGAGCGTGCGCACGCGATCGGACATCGTCGCGCCGGTGCCGGTCCAGTACGCGATGCGCGCCAGGTCGATTTCGAGCTTCGTGTCCTTGCCGCGCGCGACGGGATTGAAGTACCCGACTTGTTCCAGCACGGTGCCACCCTGCCGCTTGCGGCTGTCGGTGACGACGACGTGATAGAAGGGCGAGTTCCTGCCGCCGCGGCGCGTCAGACGGATCGTGACCATCGATTGAATTCCTCGCAGCCTCGCTGCGTCAGTTCCCGGGGACTTCCGGCCCCGTCAAAGAGCCGGGCATTCTACGCAAATACCCCGTCGAATGAAAGGCTTAGGGTACGCGCGCCCGGGGGCGCATCACCTCGGCCCGAGACCCCCCGGGAAACGCCCGCCGAGGCCCCGCATCAGCTTGCGCAGCCCCCCGCCCTTCATCTTCTTCATGACCTTCTCCATCTGCATGAATTGCTTGAGGAGTCGGTTCACTTCCTGCACGGGCACCCCCGCCCCGGCGGCGATCCGACGCTTGCGGGAGGCGGCGATGATGGCCGGGCGGCGCCGTTCGAGCGGGGTCATCGAATCGATGATGCCGAGCTGGCGCCGGATCATCCGGTCGTCCACCTGCGCCAGCGCCCCCGGGGGCAGCGCCTGGTTCGGCAGCTTAGACGCCAGGGCCTGAAGGCCCCCCATCCGGTTGAATTCCGCGAGCTGCTCGCGCAGGTCCGTGAAGTCGAAGCCCTTCCCTTTCGTCAGCTTCTCGGCGAGCTTCGCGGCCTTCTCCTGGTCCGCCGTGTCGCGCACCTGCTCGATGAGCGACACCACGTCGCCCATGCCGAGGATCCGGGAGGCGAGGCGCTCGGGATGGAACGGCTCGAGGGCCTGCGTCTTCTCGCCGGTGCCCACGAAGAGGATCGGCTTTCCGGTCACCTGCCGCACGGACAGCGCGGCGCCGCCGCGCGCATCGCCGTCCGCCTTCGTCAGGATTACGCCCGTCAGGTCGAGCGCCGCGTTGAAGGCCTGCGCGGCCCGCACCGCGTCCTGGCCCGCCATGCTGTCGACGACGAAGAGCCGCTCCGTAGCGCCGGTCGCCCGGTCGATCGCGCGCACCTCGTCCATCATCCCGGCGTCCACGTGCAGGCGCCCCGCCGTGTCGACGATCAGCACGTCGTGCTGGTGGCGGCGCGCATGGTCGAGCGCCGCGGTCGCGATCTCGACGGGCGCGGCGCCCGCCGGCGCCGCGAACCAGCCGGCCCCGACCTGCGCAGCGAGGCGCTCGAGCTGGGTCATGGCCGCGGGGCGGTAGACGTCCGTGCTGACGAGCAGCGGCCGGCGCTTGTGCTTCTCGACGAGCAGCCGCGCGAGCTTCGCGGCCGTCGTCGTCTTGCCCGCGCCCTGCAGGCCCGCGAGCAGGACGACGACCGGCGGGGCCGCGTGCAGGTTGAGCCCGCGCCCCGGCTCGCCCATGACGCGGGTGAGTTCCTCGTGGATCACGCCGATGAAGGCCTGGCCCGGCGTCAGGCTCTTCATGACCTCGGTGCCGACCGCGCGCGCGCGCGCCGCGTCCGTGAAGGCCTTGACGACCGGCACCGCGACGTCCGCCTCCAGCAGCGCCATGCGGACCTGGCGCAGCGTGTCGGCGATGTTCTCCTCGGTCAGGCGGCCGCGCCCGCGGAGCGCATCCACGGCCTTGCCGAGGCGATCGGACAGCATTTCGAACATCGGCGGATTATAGGGCCGCCGGCTCCGCCTTCCCCGCCCCTGTACAATGAACCGCGCGTTCCCGGGAGCCGGCATTGGTGAACGGATTCCTCGTCGTCCTCCTCTACCTCGTGGCCGCCGCCGCTGCCCTGCATGCCGCGCGGCGCAATTCGCCGCGCGCGGCCTTCCAGGAGCCCGCGCTCTACCTCGCGGCCGCGGCGATCGCCGCCCACGCCGCCTGGCTCGCCGACACGCTCGAGCCCATGGGCGGACTCTCGCTCGCGCTCGCGGACAGCGCATCGCTCATGGGGCTCGCGATCGGCGCCGGCGGGCTCCTCGCGGTCCTCGCGCCGCGCTTCCGCACCGTCGCGGCGGTCTGCCTCGGCATCGCCGCACTGCTCGCCGCCGGCACCGGCAGCATGCCCGAGCCGCGCGAAATCGCCGCGAGCGGCTGGCCGCTCGCGCTGCACGTCGTGCTGTCGATGGGAGCGGCGGGCATGTTCGCGGTCGCGGCGGTGCTCGTCGCGCTGCTCGCGCTGCAGGACTCGGCGCTGCGCCGCGGGCGGGCCGGCGGCTGGCTCGCGACGCTGCCGCCGGTCGAGAGCCTCGAGCGGGCGCTGTTCTCGGTGATCTCGATCGGCGAGGCCGCGCTCACGGTCGCGATACTCGCGGGACTCCTTTTCGTCACCAACCTCTTCGCCCAGCACCTCGTGCACAAGACGGTGCTCGCACTCGTCGCCTGGGCGATCTTCGCCTCCCTGCTGTTCGGGCACTGGCGCTTCGGCTGGCGGGGGCGCACGGCGGCGCGCTACACGATCGCAGGCTTCGTGGCGCTCGCCCTCGCCTACTTCGGCAGCAAGTTC
>DASSUY010000004.1:0-9255 GCA_035706525.1 Steroidobacteraceae bacterium | reverse complement strand
GCTCGGCGCCCGGCAGCGCCGCCCAGCCCGGCTGCGCGGCGCGGGCCGCGGCCACCGCCGCCTCCACTTCGGCCGGCCCGGCAACGGGCAGTTCCGCGAGTTTCTCGCCGGTCGCGGGGTTCGTCGTGATCAGCATGTCGTCAGGCATGGGGAGTTCTGCGAGACTAGCGCGGGTCCCGGGGGGTTGAGTGCGCGGCGGATTCCCTGCTGAACGATCATTCTTGAGCCGGCCGGGCAGGTCAAGCGCGGCCCGGCTCGCCGCCTTCGCGCTGCTCGCGGCGGCCGCTTGCCTCCCCTTCGCCGCGCGCGCGACGGGCGACCCGGCCTCCTGGCGCGTCGTGCGCTTCTCCGACATCGGCTGGACGGACGTCACCGCGACCACCGGCCTCGCGAGCCGCCTCGTGCGCCTGCTCGGCTACACGCCGACGGTCACGGTGCTCTCGGTGCCGGTCACCTATGCCTCGCTGAAGAACCGCGACATCGACGTATTCCTCGGCAACTGGATGCCGGCCATGGCGGCGGACCTCAAGCCCTACCAGGCGGAGGGCTCGGTCGAGGTCGTCGGCGCGAACCTCGACGGCGCGAAGTACACGCTCGCCGTCCCCGCCTACCTCTACGACGCGGGCCTGCGCGACTTCGCCGACATCCGGCGCTTCGCGAAGGAGCTGAACCGCGAGATCCACGGCATCGAGCCCGGCAACGACGGCAACCGGCTGGTGCTGACGCTGATCCGGGAGAACCAGTTCGGGCTCGGCGACTTCAAGCTGGTCGAGTCGAGCGAGCAGGGCATGCTCGCGGAGGTCGAGCGGCGCATCGCGGCGAAGCGGCCGATCGTGTTCTTCGGCTGGGAGCCGCACCCGATGAACACGCGCTTTGACATGCGCTACCTGACGGGCGGCGACTCGAGCTTCGGCCCGAACTACGGCGGCGCGACCGTGTACACGAACGTGCGCGCGGGCTACCTGCAGGAATGCCCGAACATCGGGCGCCTGCTGAAGAACCTGAAGTTCACGCTGCGCGGCGAGAGCGAGATGATGTCCGGCATCCTCGAGCGCAAGCTCTCGCCCGAGGCGTCGGCGGAGGAGTGGCTCGAGGCGAACCCGGACGCGCTCGCGCGCTGGTTCGACGGCGTCGCGACGATCGACGGCGCGCCCGCGCCGATGTCGCTGGATGCGCCAACGGCCGCGCCGGTGCAGCGCCTCGCGGGCTTCGAGGGCTGGGTGACGGCGCGCAAGATCCCGCTCGGGCCCGCGGTCGAGACCGCGATCGACTGGACCAGGCGCCACGGCAGCGGCTTCTTCGCGGGCGTGTCCGCGGTCATCCAGGGTTCCGTCGGGAGCGTGAACGCCGCGCTCGCCGCAACGCCCGGCCTCGTGCTGATCCTCGCGATCGCGGCGATCGCGTACGCGCTGCACCGCTCGATCCCGCTCGTCGTCTTCGTGATCGCGGGCCTCGCCTTCATCATGAACCAGGGCTACTGGGCGGCGACGCTCGAGACGCTCGCGCTCGTGATCGTCTCGGCGCTGTTCTCGACCCTGATCGGCGTGCCGGTCGGCATCGCGGCCGCGCACCGGCCGAGGCTGTACGCGGCGCTCCGGCCCGTGCTGGACCTGATGCAGACGCTGCCGACCTTCGTCTACCTGATCCCGACGCTCGTGCTGTTCGGCCTCGGCGTCGTGCCGGGCCTGATCTCGACCGTGATCTTCGCCGTGCCGGCGCCGATCCGCCTGACCCACCTCGGGATCTCGAGCGTGCCGAAGACGCTGCTCGAGGCCGGCGACGCCTTCGGCGCGACGCCGATGCAGCGGCTCTGGAAGGTGGAGCTGCCGAGCGCGCGGCCCACGATCCTCGCGGGGATCACGCAGTGCATCATGCTCTCGCTCTCGATGGTCGTGATCGCCGCCCTCGTGGGCGCCGGCGGCCTCGGCGTGCCGGTCGTGCGCGCGCTCAACAGCGTGCAGGTGGATGTCGGCTTCGAGGCCGGCATCGCGATCGTGCTGCTCGCGATCATCCTCGACCGGATCAGCCGCCCGGGCTCCGGCGGGCCGTCGTGAACGCGCTCGAGTTCCGGGACGTCGACATCCTGTTCCCGCGGGAGCGCGGGCGCGCCGGGGAGCGCGCCGTGCAGGCGGCGCTCGCGAAGCTCGACGCCGGCGCGACGCGCGAGGAGATCGCGGAAAGCCTCGGCGTCGTCGTCGGCGTCGCGGGCGCGAGCCTTTCGATCGAGCCGGGCGAGATCTGCGTGATGATGGGCCTCTCGGGTTCCGGCAAGTCGACGCTCATGCGCGCTGCGAACGGCCTGAACGCGGTGACGCGCGGCCAGGTGCTCGTGAACGACGCGGGCGGCGCGATCGACGTCGGCCGCTGCAGCGCGGAGGACCTGCGGCGCCTGCGGCGCGGCCGCGTCGCGATGGTGTTCCAGCAGTTCGGCCTGCTCCCCTGGCGGACGGTCGCGGAGAACGTCGGCTTCGGCCTCGAGATCCGCGGCGAGCCGCCCGCGGCGCGCCGCGAGAACGTCGCGCGGCAGCTCGAGCTGGTCGGCCTCTCGCCCTGGGCGGACCGGGACGTCGGCGAGCTGTCAGGCGGCATGCAGCAGCGCGTCGGCCTCGCGCGCGCCTTCGCGACGGACGCCGACATCCTGCTGATGGACGAGCCGTTCTCGGCGCTCGACCCGCTGATCCGCGACAAGCTGCAGGACGAGCTGCTCGCGGTGCAGGCGCGCGTGAAGAAGACGATCCTGTTCGTGAGCCACGACCTCGACGAGGCGCTCCGCCTCGGCGACCGCATCTCGATCATGCGCCACGGCCGGATCGTGCAGACGGGCGCCGCGCAGGACATCGTGCTGCGGCCCGCGGACGACTACGTCGCCGAGTTCGTGCGGCGCATGAACCCGCTGAAGGTCCTGACGGGCGCGATGGTGATGCGGGCGCGGGAGGCGCTCGCGGGCGAGGGCGGCGCGCTCTGGCTGGACCCGGCGAGGCGCTACGCGCTCCGGGACGGCGGCGCGCTCGAGCTCCGGCTCGACGGCGCCGCGCACCCGATCCGCCAGCTGGACGACGAGGACGCCTGCCTCGAGGGCGAGCGCGCGCTGGTCGCCGTGCCGGCCGGGATCACGCTGCAGGGACTCATTCATATACGGCGCCGCACGGGGCACCCGGTGCTGCTGGTCGAGGACGGGCGCGTGGTCGGCGTCGCGGGCGAGGCGGAAATCATCGGCGCGCTGTCGGCGCGCGCCGGATCGGGGGCGGCATGAGGCGGATCACGATGGCGGCGGCGGCGCTTCTCGTCCTGGCGGGGGGCTGCACGGCGCCGCCCGAAGGGCCCGCGGCGGCGAAGGAGAAGAGCGCGATGTTCGACCTGCAGGCGCACCGCGGCGGGCGGGGGCTTCGGCCCGAGAACACCCTGGCGGCCTTCCGCCACGCGCTCGCGCTCGGCGTCACGACGCTCGAGCTCGACTGCGGCGTCACGCGCGACGGCGTCGTCGTCGTGAGCCACGACACGCGGCTGAACCCGGACATCACGCGGGGCCCCGACGGGCGGTTCCTGCAAGGGCCGGGGCCCGCGATCGCGGAGCTGAGTTTCGCCGAGCTCGGGCGCTACGACGTCGGCCGCATCGATCCCGCCAGCGCCTACCGGCAGGCCTTCCCCGAACAGCAGGCCGTGGACGGCGAGCGCATCCCGCGCCTCTCGGACCTGTTCGCGCTCGTCGCGGCGAGCGGCAACGGGAGCGTGCGCTTCAACATCGAGACGAAGATCGAGCCGACGGACCCGGAGGGCACGGTACCGCCGGACCACTTCGTGCTCGCGCTCCTCTCCGCCATCCGCGGCGCGGAGCTGGAGCCGCGGGTCACGATCCAGTCCTTCGACTGGCGGACGCTGGTGCTCCTCCGGAAGCTCGCGCCCCGAATCGCGCTCGTCGCGCTGACGGACCAGCAGCCCGGCGAGGACACCATGGAAGTCGGCAAGCCCGGCGCCTCCGCCTGGCTCGGCGGCCTCGACGTGGACGACCACGGCGGCTCCGTGCCGAAGACCGTGGCGGCCCTGGGCGCGACCACCTGGTCGCCGCATGCGAGGGACCTCACGCCCGAATCGATCGCCGAGGCGCGCGCGCTCGGGCTTTCGATCGTGCCCTGGACGGTCAACGAGCCGAAGGACATGGAAGCCGTGCTCGCGGCCGGCGTCGACGGCCTCATCACCGATTACCCGGACCGCCTCAGGGCGCTCCTCGAGTCGAAGGGCATGGCGGTGGCGGCGCCGACGCCGGTCCCATGATCGGACCGCTCGCGCCGGCGCCGTTCGCGCCGGCGCTGCCCCCGGAACGCGTCGACGCGGAGTACCGGCGGCTGCGCCGGCGCGTGTTCGCCGGCATCTTCGTCGGCTACGCGGGCTACTACCTCGTCCGCAACAACCTCGCGCTCGCGATCCCGGACCTGCTCGCCGAGCATCCGGAGTACTCGAAGGCGGCGCTCGGCACCGCGCTCACGGCGCTCTCGATCGCCTACGGCGTCTCGAAGTTCCTGATGGGCTCGGTCTCCGACCGCAGCAACCCGAAGGCCTTCCTGCCGCTCGGCCTCCTGCTCTCGAGCGCGCTGATGGCGGCCTTCGGCCTCTGGGACGCGCTCGCGGGCTCGCTGGCCGCGATCATCCTCGTGATGACGCTGAACGGCTGGGTCCAGGGCATGGGCTGGCCGCCCTGCGGCAAGACGATGGTCCATTGGTTCGGGCAGAAGGAGCGCGGCCTCGTCGTCTCGACCTGGAACGTCGCGCACAACGTCGGCGGCGCGTTGGTCGCGAACCTCGCCTTGCTCGGTGTTCTGCTCTTCCACGACTGGGGCGCGAAGTTCTGGTTCAACGCCGCCGTCGCCGGCGCGATCGCGGTCGTCGCCTGGTTCCTGCTCGAGGACACGCCGCAGTCGCGCGGGCTGCCGGCCGTCGAGCAGTGGAAGGACGACTACCCGGAGGGCTACAGCGAGTCGCACGAGAAGACGCTGCCGTTCCGCGAGATCTTCCTGAAGCACGTCCTGCCCAACAAGTATCTCTGGGCGATCGCCGTCGCGAACGCCTTCTGCTACTTCGTGCGCTACGGCGTCGTGAACTGGATCCCGACCTACCTCGAGACGGCGAAGGGCTTCTCCTTCCACGAGTCGAGCACGGCCTGGGCGCTCTACGAATACGCCGCGATCCCGGGCACCATCGCCTGCGGCTGGCTCTCCGACCGCTGGTTCAAGGGCCGGCGCGCACCCATGACGATGATCTTCATGGCCCTCACGCTCGCCGCCGTCGTCGTGTACTGGCTGAACCTGCACGGGCCGCTCTGGATCGACTACGCGGCGCTGTTCGCGATCGGGTTCCTGATCTACGGCCCGATCATGATGATCGGCCTGCACTCGCTGGACCTCGTGCCGAAGAAGGCCGCCGGCACGGCGGCGGGCCTGACCGGCCTCTTCGGCTACGTGTTCGGTTCCGCGATCGCGGGCACGGGCGTCGGCTGGATCGCCGACCGCTGGGACTGGGGCGGCGTGTTCGTCACGATGATCGCCTGCTGCCTGCTCACGATCCTGTTCATGTCGTTCACGCTGCGGCACCGGCGCTGAGCCGGCGCGCGAGCCAGGCCTCGAGCCGGCGCCGGTGCGCCGAGGTCGCGTGCAGGCCGGTCTTCGAGTGCAGCCAGTGGATGTCGTCGGCGGTCCGCGCCCATTCCTCGCGGATGAGCCAATCCGCCTCGCGCTCGCTCATGCCGCCGCCGAGGTCCTCGCCGAGGTCCGCGCGCGTCGTCGCGCCCTCGAGCCAGCGGCTCGCGCGCGTGCCGTAGGCGCGCGCGATCCGCCGGCTCTCGGCCGGCGTGAGGAAGGGCCAGAGCCGCTCGAGCGCGCCCGCGAGCACGAGTGGGTCGCCGCCGAGGATGTCGCCGCCCGGCAGCGGCACCTGCGCCGTCCAGGGATCGCGCAGCGGCCCGAGCCAGGGCGCGAGCTTCTCGAGCACCTCTTCCGCGAGGCGGCGGTAAGTCGTGAGCTTCCCGCCGATCACCGAGATGAGCGGCGCGGCGCCGGGCCCACCGTCGAGCGGGAGCGCGTACTCGCGCGTGACGGCCGAGGCGCGCGTCGCGCCGTCGTCCTGCAGGGCGCGGACGCCGGCGAAACGCCAGACGACGTCGCGCGGGACGACCTGCCGGTCGAAGGCACGGTTCACGATGCCGCAGAGGTAGTCGACTTCCGCGTCGTCGATCGCGGCCGCCCCCGGCTCGCCCGTCCAGGGCACGTCGGTCGTGCCGACCAGCGTGAAGTCCTCCTCGTAGGGGATCACGAACACGAGGCGGCGGTCCGTGTGCTGCAGCGCGTAGGCCTGCTCGCCCTCGTAGAGCCGCGGCACGACGATGTGGCTCCCCTTCACGAGCCGCACGGGCTGCGGCGCGGCGGCGACGATCGCGCCGCGGAGCAACTCGCCGCTCCAGGGGCCGGCGGCGTTCACGATCGCGCGCGCCCGCTCGCCGTAGAGCCGGCCGCTCGCGACGTCCTCGACCTCCGCGCGCCATCCGCTGCCCTCGCGCACGGCGTGGCGGAAGCGGTGGCCGATGCGGATGCGGGCGCCGCGCTCCGCCGCGTCCTTCGCGTTCAGGATCGTGAGGCGCGCGTCGTCCACCGTGCAGTCGGAGTAGGCGAAGCCGCGGCGCAGGCGATCCTGCAGCGGCTCGCCGTAGGGCGACTCGGCGAAGCTGAAGGCCTCCGAGCCCTCGAGCGTCGGATTGCGGCCGAGGTGGTCGTAGAGGAAGAGCCCGACGCGCACCGCCCAGGCGGGGCGCAGGCGGCCGCGGTAGGGGAGCACGAAGCGCTGCCGGCGCACGAGGTGCGGCGCGATCGCGAGCAGGGTCTCGCGCTCGGTGAGCGATTCGCGCACGAGGCGGAGCTTCAGGTATTCGAGGTAGCGCAGCCCCCCGTGCACGAGCTTCGAGGAGGCGGAGGAGGTGTGGCGCGCGAGTCCGTCCTTCTCGACCAGCAGCACCGAGAGGCCGCGGCCCGCTGCGTCGCGCGCGATGCCGGCGCCGTGGATGCCGCCGCCGATGACGAGCAGGTCGTAAGACACTCATTTATCCTGCCGGTGCCGTGGACGTACTACAACTGAAACCGCTGCTCGAGGCTGCCCTGGAGGCGGCCCAGGCGGCCGAAGTGCCCATCCGGCGGTACTTCAGGGCCTCCGAGATCGGCCTCGTCTCGAAGTCGGACGGCTCGCCGGTCACGCGGGCCGACCGCGAGGCGGAGGCAGCGATCCGCGCGCGGCTTGCCGTCGCACCGGGCGGACCGTTCGACATCCTGGGCGAGGAGGAGGGTCTCGCCGGGGACGGCACACGCTATCGCTGGGTGGTCGATCCCATCGACGGCACGCGCTCCTTCGTCCGCGGCATGCCGCTCTTCGGCACGATGATCGGCCTCGAGGACACGGCGGACGGCAGCGCCCTCCTCGGCGTGATCCACCTGCCGATCCTCGGCGTGACCTACGCGGGCGGACGCGGCCTCGGCGCGACGCGGAACGGCCAAGTGGTCCGGCTGCCCGAATCGGTCGCGCTCGAGGATTCGATCATCAGCACCGGCGACGTCGCCTATTTCGATGAGGCGGGGATGCGCGAGGCGTACCTGCGCCTCGTCGCGATGCACGGCTACGTGCGCGGCTACACGGACTGCTTCGGGCACGGCCTCGCGATCGAGGGCGCGCTCGACGCCATGGTCGATCCCGCGCTCAATCCCTGGGACATCCGCGCCACGCAGGCGATCGTCGAGGCCGCGGGCGGGGCGGTCGTGGTCAGGCCGTCGAGGGCGGCGGGGAAGTTCGACGTCGTGTTGGGGAATCGGGCGTTGGTCACCCTGCTGGCACGCGAACTCGGATCTCCGTGTTCCTGAACACGTGCAAACTTCCGCAGCGGCAGGCATTCATATCTGTCTCACTTGCAGTTCAGAGGCGAGGGGCGACAACACGGACGTGCCTCTCAGCGCGTCGATTTCAATCCGTGGCACCTGTGCGTCCGCGAAACACTGTTCCCAGCGTTCCCGTATGACCCGGAGGACCGCTTCCGCGATGGCAAACGCCTCGTCAGTGTCCAGCCCGAATCGCGCCGCGCTGGTGAGGGCGTTCGCCAGGGTGGATTCGCGACCCCCGGGTCCGAGCTCACCGACAATCATGGCCTGCCGACCTTCGATACCCGCACGCCTCTGGGGCAGCAGGTCATAGGCCGGAGTCAATTGAAGACAGGTTCCGTCCCAGAAGCATGCGTGATTCCTGGCGTGATCGTCCTCATTGCCGACGAGAATGTTGAAGACCATGCGTCGAAACAGCTCGTGCCGATCGGCCGTGGCGTCTCGCGCATGACGCAGGAGGACCTCGCCGAAGTCTGGATATGAGGCCAGCGCTGCCTCGGTCTCATCGAGGTCGAGAAGCGTGAGCGCGCTGAGCATCAGGCGTCGGTGAATGCCGCCATCGACGTGCTCGCGATCGAAGCGCTCTACGAGCAGTACATCCCGCGCATTCACGTGTTCGAGTCGATGGTCGGGGACCCGGATGCCAGCCGCCCGGGCCAGGGTAAGCGTTGCCGCTTCCCAGCGCACGAATCGGTACCGGTCGGTGGTTGAACCGAACTTGGCAATCCAATGACGACCGTCGAGGTGAATGGCGGCTTTAGGGCGTGCTCCGCCGATGCTCGTGCCATGCAACAGCGCGTCGATCAACACAGGCGACAGGGTCGTCCCTTCCTGTGCGCCGTGCGCCGCGGCTTCCATGTCGGCGAGCGTGACCGGCGGCGGTTGCACCATCCTGTACTCGGATGCCGAACTCGAAAACGCGAGGGCACCAATGCGGTTCCCGTCGCCGCTCAGGAGGAGGTCGAGTTCATCGAGGCGCGCACCGCCAAGGCGATATTCCGTGACGTAGCGCCCCCAGGCGTCCGGACCGGCATCACGTATCGGGCCCGGCAGCGCGCTGGCACGGCGGCTCGTGAAGGGGCGCGCGCCGAGCGGCATCATGTCCGGGGCGAGCGGGATCGCGTCATCGCGGTCCCGGTAGCTGCGCCCATAGACGAAGGCATAGGTACCGTCGTCACCGGGAAAGAGGCGCCCGCACACGACGGCGTCGCTGTGTCCCGGCAGGTAGATCCAGACGAACGCCTCAGAAGTCATCGAGACCTTTCCGGGTTCTCACGCGCTGCCTGGACCGGGGAGCATGCTGCAGCTCAAGATGACCCGACAGGACCTTGCTCAGGGGGCCGATGCC
>DASSUY010000003.1:0-17271 GCA_035706525.1 Steroidobacteraceae bacterium | reverse complement strand
CACGGCGTCGCCTCCCTGCACCGCGCTGTCGAACGGCGAGATGCCGGCGTCGTTCCGGTGCACCAGCTTTCCGTTGATGTTGACGAGGAGGTCGCGGTTCTTCTCGTTGAACTTCTGGAGCATCGAAGGTCCTCAGGGCTTGAGACGCAGCGCGAAGAGCTTTTCATAGTACGGGAGGCATTCGTCCACCAGCCGAGCCTGCGCGTCGTCGAGCTCCGCGTGCCGCCGGCGGTAGGGCTCGAAGCCGGTCGACGCTTCGACGGCCGAGTACCAGTGCGGCGCCCAGGCGCCGTCCGTCGCGCGGCGGCCGGGTTCCCAGGCGAGCATCGCGTCGGTCCAGCGGATGCGGAGCGCGGCGCAGAGCGCCTCGAGCTGCGCGCGCGGGTCCTTCAGCACGTCGCTCGCGAGGATGACCGGCGGCGCGCGGCCGAGGCGGCTCGCGATGCGGTCGAAGATCTCCGCCTGCTGCGGCAGGCCCGTGTCGGCGAGTCCCGCGTCCGGGTAGGTCCTGAGGAGCGAGGCGACCATCTCGTCCGGCTCGCGGATCAGGAACGCGTGGGTGAGCGAGTCCAGCCAGCCGCGGTCGATCATCGGCAGGAGGTGATGCGCCATGTGCTTCTGGTACCAGACTTCGCGACCGTCCGGCACGGGCCCGGTGAGCCAGGCCGCCACCTTGCGCCAGTCCGTTTCGTGGGCGGCGATGACCTCGTCGCGGCCCGGATGCGCGACGCCCGTGACCTTCAGGTAGTGCGCGTACAGCGGCTCGTCCGTGACATGCGTGTCCGGACGGGCACCGAAGGAACGCATCATCGCCGTGGAGATGTTCCGCGGCCCGGACCACATCGCAACGCGGACGGTCATGTCGCGGGCGGGCCCATCCTGATCAATGCGTCGACGATGCGCCGGAGGCAGTCGGCATTCACGCCGGTCGCCGATTCAGGGCCCGGCATGTTCTCCTCGGTCGCGACCATGAGTTGCTCGAGCTGGTTCCGCCACTGCGTGAGCAGCGCGTGCTTCTGTGCCGGGCTCAGGTCCTGCGCCTGCTCGACGGACTCGGGCGTCGCGAATGCCCGTCCGGGGTTCTTCATCGCCTTGCTGAAGTCGTAACTCGCCATGACCCCCCCTCCGGGATGCCGTCGCTCATGATACCCCGCGGCCCGCTGACAGCCGAAGCTCGCACGGGCCGACAGCGGCATCGGATTGCGCGCGGCAAGCTAACGCCTGCAATGACGAGCACGGAAGGGAGCCGGTGCCCGTTTCCGGCATGAACCGCCGGCCCACCGTCGGCGCCGTCGTCGTGAACCACGACGGGGGCGAACGGCTGTTGCGGGTCCTGTCCGCGCTTCGCGCCCAGTCGTACCCGGTCGACGAGGTGCTGGTCGTCGACAATGCCTCGACGGACGGCAGCCTCGCGCGCGTCGGCGCCGCATTCCCGGATGTCCGCGTCCTGCATCTCGAGCGCAACGCCGGCATCGCGATCGCGCGCAACGCGGGACTGTGGGCGCTTCGGACGCGGCTCGGGCTGCTCCTCGACCACGACGTCTACGCCGAGCCGGAATGCCTCGCGCGCATGGTGCTCGCATTCGAGACGCAGGCAGCCACGGTCGTCTGCCCGCGCGTGCGACTCCTCCCGGAACGCCACGTCGTGCAGGCGGACGGCGCGGCGCTGCACTTCCTGGGGACCCAGATTCTCCACCACGGCTACGAGCCCCTGGACGGCGCCACCGCCGCCGGCGGCGCCGTAAATTCGTGCATCGGCGCCTGCATGCTGGTCGACCGCGAGGCCGTGCTGGCCGCCGGCGGCTTCGACGAGCTGTTCTTCTTCTACTTCGAGGACCTGGAGTTCTCGATGCGCCTGCGCTCGCAGGGGCACCGGATCTGGTGCGAGCCGGCGGCGCTCGTGTACCACGAGCGCGCGGCCGGCACGCCGCGGCTCTCGTTCCGCGGGCGGTGAGCCTATCCGCCCGCGCGCGCCTATTTCACGATGCGTAACCGCCTCCTGTCCATGCTGATCCACTACCGCCTGCGCACGCTCCTCTTGCTGTCGCCGGTGCTCGCGCTCCATGAGCTTGCCTCGCTCGCGATGGCACTGCGCAAGGGCTGCCCGGCCGCGTGGCTGCGATCCTGGGGCTGGCAGTTCGGGCACCTGCCCGAGATCGCCGAGCGGCGTCGCCGCATGCAGCGGCTGCGGCGGCTCGGAGACGATGAACTGCTCGTCGGCGGACCGCCACCGCTCGCGCCCGGGCTGCTTTGCACGAGCGGGGAGCGGCGGCTTCTCACGCTCTATTCCGCGGTCGTCAACGGGTACTGGGAGCTGACGCGGCGCTGGATCGCCTGATGCCCCGCCTGTAGGTCCGGACCGACAGACAGTCTCGCGCGCGCCGGGCACGGTATGCGAAGGTCAATCCTGGAGAATGCGCATGTCCGCCCAACCCGCCGCCGCAGACGCGACCTTTCCGCTGATCGCGGTGTTCGACGACGCGGAAACGGCCGAGCGCGCGTACGCCGCCTGCGTCCAGCGCGGCTACGAGATCGGCGAGGTGAACGTCGTCGTGTCGGAGGGCACGCGCCGCAAGCTCCTGAAGTCGGGCGAACGCGCGCAGGCCGAGCTCGCGACGCGGCAGGCGCAGGGCGGCGAGCTCGGCGGGCCGAAGGGCGGCCGCGCGGGCTTGCTCGTCACCGTATTCGCCGCGGTGGGCGCGGCCGTCGTCGTGCCGGCGATCGGCTTTGCAGCCGGCCCGCTCGCGATCGCGATGACGGCCGCCGGCGCCGCAGGCGTCGCCGGCAGCCTCATCGCCGTGATGGGCCATTGGGGCGTGCCCGTCGATCGCGTTCAGGCTTACCAGGCGGACATCCGCAAGGGCGCGATCCTGATGTCGCTCGAGGCCCGCTCGGTCGTCGACGCGAACGAAATCGCGGACGAATGGCGGAAGCTCGGCGGCCGGAGCATCCACATCGCCTGACCTCAGCGCGCGCTCCAGCTGAGGCGGACCTCCAGCCCGCCGAGCGCCGCCTCCCCGAGCGCGATCGCCCCGCCCATGGCGGCTGCAAGCTCACGCGCGATCGCAAGCCCGAGGCCGCTTCCCGGCAGCGACTCGTCGAGCCGGCCGCCGCGGGCCAGCGCCGTTTCCCGACGTTCCGGCGCGATGCCCGGCCCGTCGTCCTCGATCACGATCGAAGCGCCCCCCGTGCCCGCCTCGCCGCGGACGCGGACGCGGCGTCGCGCGTACTTCACCGCGTTCTCGAGCACCGGGCCGAGCAGCTCCGCGAGGTCGTCCTCGCGCACGGGCAGGCGCAGCGACGCGGGGACATCGACGGTGAATGCCAGCTCGCCGCCCCGCTCGGTGTGCTCGAGGACATTCAACAGGCGCTCCACGACCTGGAGCGCGCCCGTGTTCCCGCCGGCGGCACGGCCGGCGGCGGCGATGCGGGCGCGCGCGAGTTCCGCCTCGATGGTCGAGCCGATCGCGGCCAGCGCGCGCTCCATGCCCTCGGCAGCGGCGTCGGCGCCCTGTTCGCGCGCGCGCCGGCACTGCGCGGCCAGCGCCGCGAGCGGCGTCTTGAGGCCGTGGGCGAGGTCGGCGGCGCGGCGTCGCGCGAGCTCGAGCTCCCGCTCGCGCGCATCGGCGAGGCCGTTGATCGCGGCGACCAGCGGACGCACTTCGTCCAGGGCCGCATCCGGCATCCGTTCGCTCGCGTTGTCGCGAAGCCGCGCGAGGTCGCCGCGCAGCGCGCGCAGCGGCCGGAGCCCGAGCGTAACCTGGGCCCATGCGGCGAGCGCGAGCACGGCCCAGAGCACGGCGAGAAATCCTGCGAGCTCGAACCCGAACTCGCGCTGCGCGGTCACGAGGGCGCTGCGGTCCTGGGCGAGCTGCACCACGGCGGGCGGATCGCCGGGCGCGAACGTCAGCCGCCGTTCGAGCACCGAGACGGCCGGCTCGAAGGGACCGGCCCCCCGACGCAGGCGCCAGTCGCCGGGCGGGACGTCGGGCGGGACATCGAGCGTCGCATCCCAGAGCGAGCGTGAATGGAGCGCGCCGCGAGGCGTCGTCACCTGCCAGTAGTAGCCCCCGGCCGGCTTGTCGAAGCGCGCGTCGTCCGGAGGACCCGCGAGGAGAGGGGCACCGTCCGCGGCCAGCGAGAGCGCGGCGACGACCTGCACGGCGTCGCGCGTCATTTCTTCCTGCAGCCGGCGCTCGAGGTGATGCTCGAACAGCAGCGTCATGAAGAGCCATGCGATGCCGAGTGCGAACAGGATCGCCGCCGCCGCGCCGAGGAGCAGGCGCCAGCGGAGCGAGCGGATCACGGCGGCGTCGCCAGCAGGTACCCGAATCCCCGGCGCGTCTGGACGACGTCCGCGCCGAACTTGCGGCGAAGCCGCGCGACGAGCGCCTCGATCGCGTTTGCATCCGCGCCGTCGGCGGCGCCGTAGAGGTGCTCGGCGAGCTCGCCCGCGCTGACCGGGCGGCCGCCCTGGTGCGCGAGGTAGTCGAGCAGGCGGAACTCGAGCGGGGAGATGCGCGCGGGTGCGCCGTCGAAGGCCGCGGTCATCCGCGTCGTGTCGAGCCTGAGGCGCCCGAGATCGACCACGCCGGAAACGCGTCCCGCGCCGCGACGCACGAGGCCGCGCACGCGCGCGACCAGCTCGCCCATCTCGAACGGCTTGGCGAGGTAGTCGTCCGCGCCGGCGTCGATGCCCTCGACCTTCTCGGTCCAGTCGGAGCGCGCGGACAGCACGATGACGGGAAAGCTGCGGCCGTTCGCGCGCCAGCGGCGCAGCACGGAGAGCCCGTCGAGCCGCGGGAGCCCGAGGTCCAGCACGACCGCGTCGTAGTCCTCGACGTCGCCGCGGTACCAGGCGGTCTCGCCGTCGCCGGCCTCGTCCGCGACGAAGCCGGCGCCCTGCAGCGCGCGGGCGAGGTCGGCGCGGATGTCGGCGTCGTCCTCGACGACGAGGCAGCGCATCAGTCGGCCTTGATCTTCAGCACCCTGGCGTCCCGGGCATCCAGGACGAGCTTCCTGACCTCGCCGGCCGCCGTCAATACCTTGACCTCGTACTGCCAGCCTTCCTCTTCGTGCTCGAGCTCCACTTCGATGACGTCGCCTTCGACGCGCCGGGCGGCCGCATCGAGGATCGCCGACAGCGGCAGGATCTCGCCGCGCTTCAGGAGCTCGCGCGCCTCGACGTGGTCCGACTTGTCCGCCCGCACTGCGAACGGCAGCGCGAACAGGACGGCGAGGGCAGGGGCCGCGAAGAGCAGGCGTTTCCGCGCCGGGCTTGCGATGTTCATGGGCGAAGGATGGCGGTTCCCGCCTGACAACTGCCTGACGGACCGCGTCGCCCCGCCGTCAGCGCGAGCGGGCTAGCTTTGCGCATCGCATCCGGGAGGCCGTCATGCCGGAGGGATCCAACCGGGTCATTGTGCTTTGCCTGTCGGCGTTCGCGGCGCTCGCGGCGTTCGCGGCGCTCGCGGGCCGCGCGGGGGCAGAGGAAGTCGCGGTGGCGGCATCGGACCGGTATCCCGCCGCTTACTTCGCCGGCGAGTCCGTCGCCAACGCCTACGACATGATCCAGCGCGTTCCGGGCTTCGTGCTCGTCGAAGCCGACGAGGATGCACGGGGATATGCGGCATCGCTCGGTAACCTGCTCGTGGATGGCGCCCGTCCCGCGAGCAAGCGGGAGAGCGCGGCGGACCTCCTGAAGCGCATTCCGGCCGGCGCGGTGGACCGCATCGAACTCCTGCGCACCGGCGCGACCGGCATCGACCTCGCCGGTTTTCCGGTGGTCGCAAACGTGATCCGCCGGCGGACGGCGACGACGGAGGCGGCGCTCGAGTCCGGAGCCATGGCGGCAACCGACGGATGGGCAGCCATTCCGCTCGAGTTCGAGTACGGCCGGCGCGACGGCGAGCGCGGCCTTGAGTTTGCGCTCAACATCGATCCTGAACTCGACGACGACACCGGGACCGGCCACATCCTGACGGATGATGGCAGCGGCGGCGAGCCGGATCGGGAAAGCCTCGACACGACGACGGTCAAGGAGAAGGGGCAGGCGACCGCCGCCTGGCGGCAGCCGCTTGCGGGCGGCCGCCTGTCGCTTGCGGCGGCTCTGCGCCGCGAGGACGAAGCGGTCGACACGGCCCGGCATCCGGTCGGCGGGCCGGCCGGGAACGGAAGCGTCACGGTCGAGGACGGAACCACGCGCGAGTCCGAGTTCGGCGCGCGCTACGAAAGGGCGCTCTGGAATGACACGACCGCGGAATTCATGGCGAGCCTGCGACGCGATCGCCTCGAGCAGCTCGAGACCTCGCGCGAGGACGAGTCGCTCGAGGAGTTCGACGAGCGCACGGACACGGCCGAGGACATCTGGCGCGCCGAGCTCAAGCACGACCGCGGGGCGCGGATCGCCTGGAACGCCTCCCTCGAGTCCACGCGAAACACGCTCGAGAGCGACTCGCGTCTCTCCGAGGACGGGGTGCCGGTCGCCGTGCCGGGCTCGGACGTACGAATCTCGGAGAACCGCCGCGAGGCGGCCGTCGGCTTCACCTCGAAACCGACGGACGCGCTGTCGCTCGAGGGCGCCTTGCGCCACGAGTGGTCGACGATCACCCAGTCGGGCGACAGTCCGCTCGCGCGCGACTTCTCCTATCCCAAGCCGAGGCTCGCGCTGCGCTGGGCCGCGGGCGGGGACGACGACCTGCGCGCCTCGCTGTCGCGCGAAGTGAGCCAGCTCGATTTCGAGGACTTCGTGGCGAGCGCCTCGCTGGACACCGACGTCATCACGGCCGGCAACGCCGCGCTCGAGCCGGAAAAGTCCTGGCAGCTCGCGCTCGAATGGGAGCACCGTTTCGGCGACAGCACCGCAGTGACGCTCGGCTGGACGCACGAGCGCATCGAGGACGTCATCGACCGCATCCTCGTGACGACGCCGGACGACGTCTTCGACGCGCCCGGCAATATCGGCGACGGGCGGCGGGACACGCTGGCGCTGCAGTTCTCCGCGGCTCTCGACGCGCTCGGCATTCCGGGCGGGCGGCTGCGCGGCACTCTGCAGTTCCGCGACAGCGCGGTCACCGATCCCGTGACCGGCGAAACACGCGGGATCTCCGAGGAGAAGCCGGTCGAGGGCGAAGTCGAGTTCATGCAGGAACTGCCCGCCTGGCGCGGCCGCTGGGGCGTCCTCATCGAGCACATCGCGGAGCGCGAGACCAAGTACCGCTTCGACGAGGTCGAGCGCGAGTCGGAAGGCACCGGCTGGACGCTGTACGCGGAGCGGCGCCTCGGCGAGAACTGGCGCATCCACGCGGAGGTGACGGACCTTCTTGGCCGCGGCTTCGTCCAGGTGCGGGACAGCTTTGCGGGCCCGAGGTCGGACGCACCGCTCGAGGAGCGGGAGACGCGGCACCGCACGACGCCCGGGGTGTTCGCCCTGACGCTGCGGCGGAGCTTCGGCGGGTGAGCGGCGCCCTTCCCACGGGCTGCGTAGGACAAGTCAGCCGCCACAATTCATCCCTGGGGCCATTCCGGGCCGCGCTTCCCGGGAGTACAAGCGGGGGCGAGGACCGGGTTGCACGCGGTGCCGCCCGCAGCAGCCTCACAAGGGGAATCACATGGGCACGCACAATGCTTCCGCTGTCCGGGTCGTGGCCGCGTTCGGGCTGGTCGTCGCAGGCCTCCTTGCGGGCTCCGCCGCCGAAGCGGAATGCCCCGGCGAAAACATCTGCCTCGGCACGAACGCACTGCAATCCGTCACGACCGGCGAGGACAACGTCGCGCTCGGCCGGAATGCGATGCGATGGACGACGACCGGTTCGGGGAACATCGCCATCGGGAACGGCGCGCTGACCGACAACTACGTCTTCAACGGCACCGGCAACGGTGCGATCGCGATCGGCAACTTCGCGCTTGCGCGACGCAACTTCGGCAGCGACAACATTGCAATCGGCCGGGACGCGATGTTCGACAACAGCGAGAACTCGGTCAGCGGCGGCGACAACATCGCCATCGGCGCGAACTCGCTGCTGCACCTCAGCCTCGGCACCGAGAACGTCGCCCTGGGCGTGAACGCGCTCAACGGCGCGAAATCGACCAGTCGCGGCCTGACCGCCAGCTACAACGTGGCCGTCGGCGGCATGGCCCTGTACGGACTGCGAAACGGCGACAACAACACCGCCGTCGGCTACAACGCGCTCGCGGAGATCTTCTCCGGCTATCGCAACACGGCAACCGGCACGGATGCGCTCGCCAACACGACGACGGGGTTCCGGAACGTGGCGGTCGGGAACCAGGCCGGCATGAACGTCACCACGGGGTCGGACAACATCATCCTCGGCACCTATAACCTCGGTGCGGCCGCGGAAGTCGGCGCGATCCGGATCGGCAACAAGGCCTACCAGAAGAAGGCGTACATCGCCGGCATCTCCGGCGTGAAGACGGGGCTGGCCACGGCCAAGCCGGTGTTCGTCGACGCCAACGGGCAGCTGGGAACGATCAAGTCATCCGCGCGCTACAAGGAAGACATCCGCTCGATGGGAAGCATGAGCGGGCGCCTGATGGCCCTTCATCCCGTGACGTTCCGATACAAGGAGCATGAGGAGGACGGCAGCCAGCCGGTCCAGTTCGGCCTGATCGCCGAGGAAGTCGCTGAAGTGTTTCCCGAGCTCGTCGTGAACGACCTCGAGGGCCAGCCTGAGACGGTGCGATACGACCTGCTCGCGACGCTCCTCGTGAACGAGTTCCAGAAGCAGGGGCAGGCGGCCGAGAAGCTGGCCGCGCGCGTCGAATACCTCGAGGGCGAGCTGAATCGGCTGGCGGGCCGTCTCGCCGAGGATCAGGCGGGGCCAGCCGGCGAATTGCAGCCCTAGCATCGCCGCCGGAATGGCGCTCCCAGAGGGATTCGAACCCTCGTACCAGCCTTGAGAGGGCTGTGTCCTAGGCCTCTAGACGATGGGAGCGTCGGGCCCGCAAAAGGGGCTGGTATTATATCGGCCCCTTTTCCTGTCACAACCGGACCGTTCACTCCTTGGATCCTCAAAGCGGCGCCCCGCCGCCGGTCATCGTGGCGCGCGCGGACCATCCCGTCTCGCGGGCGCAGATCTCGGGCAACGCGCTCAAGGTCCTCTACCGGCTCCGCGACGGCGGCTACCAGGCCTTCCTCGTCGGCGGCTGCGTGCGCGACCTGCTCATCGGCATCGAGCCGAAGGACTTCGACATCGCGACCGACGCCTCGCCCGAGGAGGTGCGCCGGCTCTTCCGCAACTGCCGCCTGATCGGCCGCCGGTTCCGCCTCGCGCACGTGCGCTTCGGGCCGCAGATCATCGAGGTCGCGACCTTCCGTGCCGCGGGCGCGCCGATGGCGCCGGAGCCCGACCTCGACGGCATCACCGACGAGGACGCTGAAGCGGACGACGGCGCGGACCTCGACGAGAACGGCGACGTCAACGGCAACGTCGCCGAGCCCCTGCATCCGCGCGGCCTCGACCGCGCGCACGACGAGCGCGGGCGGCTCCTGCGCGACAACGTCTACGGCTCGATCGACCAGGACGTGTGGCGGCGCGACTTCACCTGCAATGCGCTCTACTACAACATCGAGGACTTCTCGATCTGGGACTACGTCGGCGGCGTCGAGGACATCCGCGCCCGCACGATCCGGCTGATCGGCGACCCCGAGACGCGCTACCGCGAAGACCCGGTGCGCATGCTGCGGGCGGTGCGCTTCGAGGCGAAGCTCGGCTTCTCGATCCACGAGTCGGCGCGCGCCCCGTTCGCGACGCTGGCCGGGCTCCTCGAGCACATTCCGCCCGCGCGCCTGCTGGACGAGTTCCAGAAGCTCTTCCTCGCCGGCTTCGGCGAACGGGCCTTCGACCTCCTGCGCGGACACGGGCTGTTCGGGCACCTGTTCCCGGCGACCGAGGAGCACCTCGCCGCGGAGCCCGACGGCATGGCGATCGCGCTGATCCGGGCGGGGCTCAGGAACACCGACCGCCGCGTCGCCGAAGGTCGCCCGGTGACGCCGATGTTCCTGTTCGCGGTGCTGCTGTTCGGCCCGGTCTCGGCGGCGGCGCAGCGACGGTTCGAGACGGGGATGCCGCCTGCCGCCGCGATCGCGGAGGCGGTCGACGAAGTGGTCTCGCAGCAGAACCGCCGCATCGGCATCCCGAAGCGCTTCTCGATCCCGATGCGCGAGCTCCTCTCGCTGCAGCCGCGCTTCCATCGCCGCGAAGGGCGCCGTGCGCTCGGCTTCCTCTCGCATCCGCGCTTTCGAGCCGCCTACGACTTCCTGCTGCTGCGCGCCGAGGCGGGCGCCGAGGACCCGCAGGTCGCCCAGTGGTGGACCGAGGTCCAGGCGCTGCCGCCCGAACAGCAACGGGAGCGCGTCGGGCACGAGGAGGGCGGCGGCGGTGACGAGCAAGGCCCGCGCCGGCGACGCCGCCGGCGCCGCGGCGGCCGGCGCCACCGGGCCCCGCCGGCCGAGACTTGAGCCGCGGCAGCTGGCGGCCGGCGTACGTCGGGCTCGGCAGCAACCTCGCCGGGCCGCGGCAGCAGGTGGAACGAGCATTCGAGGCGCTGGCCGGGATTCCCGACACCCTGCTCGTCGCACGTTCCGGGCTCTGGAGCACCGCACCGCTCGGGCCGCAGGACCAGCCGCGCTTCGTGAATGCGGCGGCGGGCTTGCTGACGCGGCTCGGCCCACGCGAGCTCCTCGCGGAACTCAAGTCGGCGGAGCGACGCATGGGTCGCCAGCAACCCGTCGTCCGCTGGGGTCCGCGGATCATCGACCTCGACCTCCTGGTCTACGGCGACGAACGGATCGAGGAAGCCGGGCTCACGCTGCCGCACCCCGGCCTGCCGGAGCGCAATTTCGTCCTGTATCCTCTTTCGGAATTCGCGGCGGAACTCTGGGTGCCGGGACTCGATCGCGTCGGCCGGCTGCGGGGGAGGGTATCGGCCGAGGGGATCGAGCCCCTGGCCGCAGGGAAAGCCGGTGACGACTGAGGAAAAAAACGCGGACTGGCCGCACCGGCTGGTGGTGGTCGAGGGCCTGATCGGCGTCGGCAAGACGAGCCTTGCGCGCAAGCTCGCGGAGGCGACGGGCGCGGGCACGGTGCTCGAGCAGCCGATGGACAACCCGTTCCTCGAGCGCTTCTACAAGGACCGCCGGGCTGCGGCCTTCCCGGCGCAGCTCTACTTCCTGTTCCAGCGCTCGCGCCAGCTTTCGGAACTGCGCCAGCACGACCTGTTCGACCAGGTGCGGGTCGCCGACTACATGCTCGACAAGGACCGGCTGTTCGCGCGCATCGTGCTCGACGACGAGGAGTTCAAGCTCTACGACCAGGTGTACGGGCGGCTCGCGATGGACGCGCCGACGCCGGACCTCGTGGTCTTCCTGCAGGCGCCGGTGGACATCCTGCTGCAGCGCATCGAGCGGCGCGGCATCCCGTACGAGAAGTACATCGACGCGGCTTACCTCGAGCGGCTGGGGGAGGCGTACACGCGCTACTTCCACCAGTACACCGCCTCGCCGCTCCTGATCGTCAACACCGCCGAGATCGACCCGGCGAACAATTCGCGCGACTTCGAGGACCTCTTCGAGACCATCCGCCGGACGACCAGCGGTCGGCATTACGTGAACCCGCTGCGCGCGTAGCGGCTAGTCCTTGCCGCCCTGCCTCTCCAGCGCCCACGCCACGTGCTCGCGCACGACCTCGTCCGGCTCGTCTGCGCGCGCCGCGAGCGCGGCCGCGGCTGCGGCGGAGCGGGGGGCGTTCCCCAGGGCGACCGCGAGGTTCCGGAGCCAGCGCGCGTAGCCGAGCCGGCGCAGCGCGCTCCCTTCCGTCTTCGCGAGGTATTCGGCCTCGCTCCAGCCGAACAACTCGACGAGGTCCGGCGCGTCTAGGCCGTGCCGCACGCGGAAGTCGGGCTCCGCGGCGACGCGCGCGAACTTGTTCCAGGGACAGGCGAGCTGGCAGTCGTCGCAGCCGAACACGCGGTTGCCGATCGCGGGGCGGAGCGGCTCCGGGATCGGCCCATGGTGCTCGATCGTGAGATAGGAGATGCACCGGCGGGCGTCGAGCTCGTAGGGCGCGGTGATCGCGCCCGTCGGGCAGGCGGGGACGCAGGCGCTGCAGGTCCCGCAGCGGTCCTTGGCCGGCGCATCGACGGGCAGCGGCAGGTCCGTGTAGAGCTCGCCGAGCATGAAGTAGGAGCCCGCGCGCTCGTTGATGAGGTTCGTGTGCTTGCCGATCCAGCCGAGCCCGGCGTTCCGCGCGAGCGGCTTCTCCATGACGGGCGCCGAGTCGACGAACGCCCGGAACCCGAACGCGCCGAATTCGGCGCCGAGGCGCCGCGCGAGTTCCGCGAGGCGCCCGCGCAGCAGCTTGTGGTAGTCGCGGCCGAGCGCGTAGCGCGCGATGAAGGCGCGGCTGCCGTCGGCGAGTACGTCCGCCGAAGGCGCGGCACCCGGCGGCAGCGCCGCCATGCGCAGGCTGATCACGCGGATCGTGCCGGGCACGAGCTCGCCGGGCCGGCTTCGCCGCGTGCCGTGTCGCGCCATGTAGTCCATGCCGCCGTGCCGCCCTTCGGCGAGCCACCGCGCGAGCCGCGCCTCGTGCTCGGCCAGGTCGACGCCGGCGACGCCCACCTGGTCGAAGCCGAGCTCGCGCGCGATCGCATCGAGGCGCGTGCGCAGGTGAGTGACGTCGACGGCGGTACTGGGGGCGGGCATGCGGCGCGGGGCGTCGGGAGGGCGGCCAGTATAATCAGCCGGATGGATACGCTGCCCGCCGAGGTCTACTCGGCCGCGTCCGTGCGCGCCATGGACCGGCGCGCCATCGAACGCGAGGGCATCCCCGGCTACACCCTGATGGAGCGCGCGGGGGCGGCGGCCCTCGATGCGCTCCGGCGGCACTGGCCGGCCGCGCGTGCGATCGCGGTCCTCTGCGGCGCGGGCAACAACGCGGGCGACGGCTACGTCGTCGCGCGCCTGGCGCGGGCGGCGGGCATCGACGTGCGCACCGCGGCCCTCGGCCATCCCGCGAAGCTCGCGGGTGACGCCGCGCGCGCCCACGCGGACTTCACCGCCGCCGGCGGCCGAACGGTCGCATTCGACGACGACGTCCTCGCGGGCGCGGACGTCGTCGTGGACGCGCTGCTCGGCATCGGCCTCGACCGGCCCGTGGAAGGCGCGTACCGGTCCTGCATCGAGCGCGTCAATCGCGCCCGGCGGCCGGTGCTCGCGATGGACATCCCCTCCGGCCTCCATGCGGACACCGGCGTCGCGCTCGGCGCCGCGATCCGCGCGACGCGCACGCTCAGCTTCATCGCGCTGAAGAGCGGCCAGTACCTCGGCGACGCACCCGATTGCGTCGGGGCACTCGAACTCGCCGATCTCGCCGTGCCGCCGGCCGTGCGCGACGGTGAGCCGCCGGTGCTCCGGCGCATCGATCCGGCACTCGCCGCTTCGGCGTTGCCGCCGCGCAGGCGCAGCGCCCACAAGGGCGACCACGGCCGCCTGCTCGTGGTCGGCGGATTCGTCATGGCGGGTGCGGCACGACTCGCGGGCGAGGCGGCGATGCGCACGGGCGCCGGGCTCGTGACGATCGCGACGGCCGCGCAATCGCTCGCGCCGATCCTCGAGGCGAGGCCCGAACTGATCGCGCGCGTGGTCGAGTCCCCCGCGGACCTCGAGCCGCTCGCGAAGGCCGCGGATGCCGTCGCCGTGGGTCCCGGCCTCGGGACGGACGCGCGCGGGCGGGCGATGTTCGAAGCCACGCTGAAGCTCGGCCGGCCCCTCGTCGTCGACGCCGATGCGCTGACGCTGCTCGCGGGCGAACCGACGCGGCGCGAAGACTGGATCCTGACGCCGCATCCCGGCGAAGCCGGGCGCCTGCTCGGGACGGACGCGGCCGCGGTCCAGCGCGACCGCCTCGGCGCCGTCCGCGCGATCGCAAGCCGGTACGGCGGAGCCTGCGTGCTGAAGGGCGCGCGCACGCTCGTGCAGGCGGGCGAGGGCGCCGCGCTCGTCTGCGACCGCGGCAATCCCGGGATGGCGACCGCGGGATGCGGCGACGCGCTGACGGGGATTTTGGCGGCGCTGGTCGCGGAGGGCACGCCGCCGCCGCTCGCGGCCGCCGCAGGCGCCTGGGTGCACGCGACCGCGGGCGACCGTGCGGCACGCGCGGGCGAGCGCGGCATGATCGCCGGCGACCTGATCGCCGAGATCCGGGCCGTGGTGAACGCGCCGTGGAACTGAGGCTGCCGGACGAAGCGGCGACCGTGCGCGCGGGCACCGCGCTCGCGCAGGCGCTGCCCGACCTCTCGCGCGGCACGTTCCTCGTCGCGCTGTCCGGCGAGCTGGGCAGCGGCAAGACGACGCTCGCGCGCGCGATGCTCCGCACGCTCGGCGTGCAGGGTGCCGTGCGCAGCCCGACGTTCACGCTGGTCGAGCCATACGAGACTTCGCGGGGCCCGGTGCACCACCTCGACCTCTACCGCCTGGACGGCAGCGCGGCCGCCCTCGAAGGCATCGGCTTCCGCGACCTCCGCGGCCAGCCGGGACTCCTCCTGGTGGAATGGCCGGAGCGGGCCGGGCCGGGGCTCGGCACGCCGGATCTCGACGTGAGGCTGGCCCCCGAGGGGACGGGGCGCCGCATTTCACTGCGCGCGCGGACCCCGGGTGGGCGGGAGCTGCTCGAGCGTAGTCGCGAGCAGCTTGAAAAGAATGGCGTATCCCACTGATAAGCTTGAATTAAAGAAACCCCGCGGCTAGAGTACCGGCGGGTCCCGAAGTCCACGAGCCATGCGGCCATTGCAGCGGATTGCCTTGTCGCTCTTGCTGGTCGCCGCCGCGCCGGCGCTCGCCGCGCCGGCCGCGCTCAAGGACATCCGCGTCTGGGGCAGCCCCGATTCCACGCGCGTCGTGCTCGACCTGTCGGCGCCGGCGAGTTACACGCTCTTCACGCTCGACGGGCCGGACCGCATCGTGATCGACTTCGAGGCGATCGACGCGGACATCCGCTCGCTCGCGCTGCCGCCGGCGACAGGCGTCGTGAAAGCGGTCCGCCTCGGGGCACGGGGCAAGAAGGGCCTTCGCGTCGTCCTCGACGTCGCGCAGAAAGTGGAGGCGAAGGGCTTCCTGACGCCGCCGAACGAAACCTACGGCGACCGGCTCGTCGTCGACCTCGGCCACGGCCGGCCGCCGTCGGAGGCGCCGGTGCCGGTCAAGGTCGCGAACCTCGACGGGCAGCGGGACATCGTCATCGCGGTGGACGCCGGCCACGGCGGCGAGGATCCCGGCGCGATCGGCAAGGGCGGCACGCGCGAGAAGACCGTCGCCCTCGCGATCGCGCGAAAGCTCGCCGACCGCATCAACGCGGAGCCGGGCATGAAGGCCGTGCTGACGCGCACCGGCGACTACTTCGTGAAGTTCCGCGACCGCACGGGCCGCGCGCGCGAGGCCCAGGCGGACCTCTTCGTCTCGGTGCACGCAGACGCCTTCATGGACCGCAGCGTCCGCGGCTCCTCGGTGTATGTGCTGTCGACGCGCCGCGCGAGCAGCGAGGCGGCGCGCTGGCTAGCGGACCGCGAGAACGCGGCCGACCTCATCGGCGGCGTCTCGCTGCACGACAAGAGCGACGTGCTGCAGTCGGTGCTGCTCGACCTCTCGCAGAACGCGACGATCAGCGCGAGCCGCGACGCCGCCGCGCGCGTGCTCGCCGAGCTCGACCAGGTGGGCCGCCTCAAGAAGAGCGAGGTGCAGCACGCGAGCCTGATCGTCCTGACCTCGCCGGACGTGCCGTCGATGCTGGTCGAGACCGCGTTCATCTCGAACCCGGACGAGGAGCGCAAGCTCAAGGACTCGGCCCACCAGGAGCGGCTCGCGGGCGCGATCCATGCGGGCATCCGCCGCTACTTCTACGACAACCCGCCGCCCGGCAGCCGCGTCGCGGTGCTCGCCGCGCGCGAGCGGGGGCAGGCGCTGCGCCACGTCGTCTCGCCGGGCGAGACGCTCGGCGAGGTCGCCGGCCGCTACGCCGTCAGCATCGACGACCTGCGCCGGCGCAACCACCTCGCTTCCGAGACGGTGGCCACCGGCACCATCCTCGAGATCCCGCTCGCCGGCACCTGAGTTGGTAGACTCCGGCTGGCAGCGCCAGCCATGCCCATCCGCATCCTCGAAGGCCCGCTCGTCGACCAGATCGCCGCGGGCGAGGTCATCGAGCGCCCGGCGTCCGTGGTCAAGGAGCTCGTCGAGAACGCGCTCGACGGCGGCGCGCGCTCGGTGGCGATCGAGGTCGAGCACGGCGGCATCCGGCTGGTCCGGGTGCGCGACGACGGCGCCGGCATCGCCGAGTCCGAGCTGCCCCTCGCGCTCGAGCGGCACGCGACCAGCAAGATCGCGTCGCTCGAGGACCTCGAGCGCGTCGCGACGCTCGGGTTCCGCGGCGAGGCGCTGCCTTCCATCGCCTCCGTCTCCGCCCTGCGCATCGCCTCCCGCGCCCGCGGGGCGCCGCAGGGCGCGGCCATCGAATCGGTCGACGGGATCGCCGGGCGCGCGGCGCCCGCATCGCACCCGGGGGGCACGACCGTCGAGGTGCGCGACCTGTTCCATCGCGTTCCCGCGAGGCGAAAGTTCCTGCGCTCGGAGGCGACCGAGTTCCAGCACGTCCTGAAGACGGTGACCCGCCTCGCGCTGTCGCGCCACGACGTCGCGTTCTCGCTCGCCCACAACCGGCGCGAGCATTTCTCGCTGCCCGCCGCGCGCGGCCGCCGCGAGCGGGAGGCACGCGTGGCACGGCTCGTGGGCGAGGACTTCGTGCTCGCCTGCCGCCACGTCGAGCATGCGCAGGCCGGCTTCGCGCTGGAGGGATGGATCGGCCTGCCCTCGGCCTCGCGCGCGCAGCCCGACCGGCAGCTCCTGTTCGTCAACGGGCGGATGGTGCGCGACCGCCTGCTGGCGAGCGCCCTGCGGCTCGGCTACCGCGACGTCAGCTACGGCGGCCGCCATCCATCCTGGGTGCTCTACCTGACGCTCGACCCGATGCAGGTCGACGTCAACGCGCATCCGCAGAAGCTCGAGCTGCGCTTCCGCGATGCGCGCGCCGTGCACGACTTCCTCTTCCGCACGGTCGAGCGGGCGCTCGCGGAGTCGGGCCAGGGCACCGCGGGACAGGCGCCCGTGGCGCCGGCGGCGCTCTGGAGCGGGCCGCGCCCGGCGGCGGGCCTGCCGCTCGGGGAACCGGCCGCGACGCGCGCATTCCTGCAGGCTGCCGC
>DASSUY010000002.1:0-3148 GCA_035706525.1 Steroidobacteraceae bacterium | reverse complement strand
AACGGCGACTACCTCAGCGGTGCCGAAGCGGCCGTGTCGGTCTTCGACCACGGGTTCCTCTTCGGGGATGGCGTCTTCGAATCGCTGATCGCCGTCGCGGGGCGCATCTTCGCGCTCGAGGAGCACCTCGCGCGCCTGCGTTCCTCCGCGCTCGCGCTCGCCTTCGCCGAGATCCCGAGCGACGAGAAGATCGTCGGGGAAATACGCCGCACGCTGGCTGCGAACGGCATGAAGGACGGCGTGCACATCCGCCTCACGCTGACGCGCGGCGTGAAGGTCACCTCGGGGATGGATCCCCGGCTCAACCAGTCCGGGCCGACGCTGATCGTCCTCGCGGAGCACAAGGCGCCGGTCTACTCGAAAGGCGGGCTCAAGCTCGTCACGAGCAGCGTCCGCAGGCCCGGGCCGGACGTCCTCGACCCGAGGATCCACCACGCCAACCTGCTGAACTCCGTGCTCGCGAAGATCCAGGCGAACGCGGCCGGCGCTGACGACGCCATCATGCTCGATGCGCGCGGCTTCATCGCGGAGACGAACGCCACGCACCTCTTCCTCGTGCAGGACGGCGTGGTGCGGACGCCGACGACCGCCGCCTGCCCGGAGGGCATCACGCGGATGACCGTCCTCGACATCCTCGCGAAGGAAGGGATTCCGCACGAGGTCCGGGACCTTTCGCTGACCGAGCTCTACCGCGCCGACGAATGCTTCTGCACGGGGACGATGGGCGAGCTCGCGGGCGTCACGGAGGCCGACGGGCGGAAAATCGGCGACGGCGAGATCGGCGACATGACGCGGCGGCTGTCCGCGCTCTATGCGAAGCGGACCGCGAGCGGCGGCACGCAGGTCGTCGACTGATGAGTCGAGCGCGCGCGCCGGCGGCGCTCGCCGTCCTGCTCGCCGGCACCGTGGCCGCCGCGTGCACGGGCCTGCCGGCGGAGAAAGCAGGCGCGCGCGCGGCTTCGCGCTGCGGCGCGGGCCCGAGCTTCGCCTACGGGGGCGAGCGCGCGACGCTCTGGGTGCGCAACTCCTCCGAGTATCGGGCCAGCGCCGAGACGATCTGGCGCGGCGCGATCGAGGCGCTGAAGCGGGGCCTCGCGGATCCGGCCTGGACCGCGGAGCCCACGCAGGCCGGCGACCTGTCGGCGCTGCCGCCCGCCGTCGTCATGGACGTGGACGAGACCGTGCTCGACAACTCGGAGCCGCAGGCGCGCTTCCTGCTGCAGGGCACGTGCCTCGAGGAGTTTGCCGCCGCCTGGGACGCCTGGGTCGCCGAGCGCAGCGCCCCGGCTGTGCCAGGCGCCGCGGAGTTCGTCGCGACGGCGCGCTCACTCACGGATCCCGCCGGCCGACCCGTGCGCGTCTTCTTCGTGACGAACCGCGCCTGCGCGCGGCGGCCCGGCAACGACGATCCCTGTCCGCAGGAAGCGGACACGGCGGCCAATCTCGAGGCGGCCGGCATGGGGAGCGAAACGCTCGACGCGGAGCTGCTGCTGCGGGGCGAGCACCCCGACTGGCAGGGCGAGAAACTCTCGCGGCGGGCCGAGATCGCGCGCAGCCATCGCATCGTCCTGAACGTCGGCGACGACCTCGCGGATTTCCTGCCGGAAGTCCGGCGCCAGGGCGTCGCGGAACGGGACCGTGCCCGTTGCGCGCGCGACGCCTGGTGGGGCAGCCGCTGGTTCATGCTGCCTAACCCGATGTACGGTTCCTGGCTGGTCGCGAGCGGCGACGACTTCGCCGGCGCCCTCGCCGCGCCGCCCGCCGTGCACGGGTCCTGTCCCCCGGGCGACGCCGCTCCCTGAAGCCTGCCCAGGGCGGCCCGCAGCGCGCTGAGGCCTGCGTCACCCCGGTTTCGTGACGCGCCTCAAGGACCCGCGCGATTCCGCGGCGGCGCCGGCAGCCCTCCTTTATGTTGAGTGTCCATGACGCCCGCCGACGAACGCGTGCTGCAGCTCCTGCAGAAGTGGCAGAAGAGCCTCGACCTGCACGCGCGCTACGCCGACCTGCCGGAGGACCAGTACTGGCTGGTCCAGCCCTGGCCCAACCACCAGCGGCCGACGAAGTGGGTCGTCGACCTCGCGCGGCAGCGCCTCGCAGACCTCCAGAACATCGTCAAGTCGCGCCTCGCCGCCGGCGATCCGTCGCTGTCGGAAGCGCTCGAGCTGATGTCGTTCCTCACGAACCTCGTCGGCTCGCAGCACGTCGAGCGCTTCGTGCCCATCGCGGAGCCCGAGCGCGAGCGCCAGCTCGACAAGTCGCGCTCGGCGAAGTCCGCGGGTTCGACCTCGACGGCGACGGTGCTGAAGCCGGCGCCGGCGCCGAAGCCCGCGCGGTCCCCGGGCACGCGGGGAAAGGCCACCGCGAAGGCCCTGAAGCCCGTCAACGACACGACCGTGACCGCCGTCGTGAAGGACGCGGCGCGCCTCCTCTCCTGGGGCCGCGACTGGCACGAGCTGCCCGAGGCGATCGCGCGCATCGCGGGCCGGCCGGGCGTCGCGCAGGTGCGGCAGATCCTCCGCGGCCAGCGGGAAGCGATCGAAGAACGCGCCGGGCAGCAGGACAAGTCCTGACGCCCTAGAATCGTCGCCCGAATGGGAGACGATCCGACGCAACGCGCGCGCGCAGGCCTCCCCCGCCGCCTGGCCGCCCTCTTCTACGACCTGCTGCTCGTCGTCGCGATCTCGTTCGTCGCGACGTTCGCGATGCTGCCGCTGACGCAGGGCGAAGCGATCCTCACCTCGACGCAGGGGCACATCGGCCGCATCTACCACGCGCTGCTCGTCGCGCTCGCCTTCGGCTACTTCGGCCTCTGCTGGACGCGCAGCGGCCAGACGCTCGGCTTGCGCGCCTGGCGCCTCCGGCTCGAGAGCGAGCTGGGCGGCCGCCTGGGCTGGACCCAGGCGATCGGGCGGTTCCTGCTGGCCGGCGGGGCCGGCGTGCTCGCGGTGCTCGGCCTCTGGTACATGCACGCCGCGGCATCTGCGGTCGCGCGCGCGGCCGCGGCGCTCCTGCTGGCGCCCGCCGTGCTCGACTTCGCCTGGATCGCCTTCGACCGGGAGGGGCGGAGCCTCCTCGACCTCGCGGTGCGCGCCCGCGTCCGGCGCCTCGCCTAGCGCGTCCGCCAGATCGCCGTGGCGGCGACGGCGAG
>DASSUY010000001.1:0-4637 GCA_035706525.1 Steroidobacteraceae bacterium | reverse complement strand
TGAACGAGCAGTCGTTCCCCAACTGCCACCTGCACCGCTCGAACCCCTCGGACGTCGCGCGCGTCGAGCACCTCACCTTCGTCTGCACCGAGAAGCAGGAAGACGCCGGCCCGAACAACCACTGGATGGCGCCCGCCGAGGCGCGGCGCAAGATGGACGCCCTGTTCGAGGGCTGCATGAAGGGGCGGACGATGTACGTCGTCCCCTACTGCATGGGCCCGGTGGACTCGCCTTACTCGCGCTGCGGCGTCGAGATCACGGACAGCGCCTACGTCGCCGCCAACATGAAGCTGATGACGCGGATGGGCGACGCGGCGCTAAAGCGCATCGCCCGCGACGGGACGTTCGTCAAGGGCCTGCACTCGATCGGCCAGCTCGACCCCGAGCGGCGCTTCATCATGCACTTCCCGGAGACGCTCGAGATCCAGAGCTTCGGCTCCGGATACGGCGGCAACGCCCTGCTCGGCAAGAAGTGCCATGCGCTGCGCATCGCGAGCTGGCAGGCGCGCGACGAAGGCTGGCTCGCGGAACACATGCTGATCGTCGGCGTCGAGAACCCCGAGGGCGAGACGCACTACCTCGCCTGCGCGTTCCCGTCCGCCTGCGGGAAGACGAACCTCGCCATGCTCATCCCTCCGGGCTCGATGCCGGGCTGGAAGATCTGGACGGTCGGCGACGACATTGCCTGGCTGCATCCCGGGCCGGACGGCCGCTTGTGGGCGATCAACCCGGAGGCCGGCTACTTCGGCGTCGTGCCCGGCACGAACGCGAAGACGAACCGCCACGCCTACGAGATGATCCGCCACGACACGATATTCACGAACGTCGCGGTCACGGCGGACAACGAGCCCTGGTGGGAGGGCCTCGACGAGGGCAAGCCCGCGGTGGACTGGCAGGGCCGGCCCTACGATCCGGCGAAGGGTCCCGCGGCCCACCCGAATTCGCGCTTCACCGTCTCGGCGAAGCAGAACCCCTGCTACTCCCCGCAGGCCGACGCGCCGAGCGGCGTGCCGATCACCGCGCTCGTCTTCGGCGGCCGGCGCCGGACGCTCGCGCCGCTCGTGTACCAGGCGCGCGACTGGGCGCACGGCGTGCTGGTGGGCGCCGGCATGGCGTCGGAGACGACGGCGGCTGCGACCGGCGACGTCGGCGTCGTGCGCCGCGACCCGATGGCGATGAAGCCCTTCGCCGGCTACAACTTCGCGGACTACTGCGCCCACGGGCTCTCGATGGCGGGCCGCGTGAAGAAGCTGCCCGGCATCTTCCACGTCAACTGGTTCCGTCGCGACGCCAAGGGCCGGTTCCTGTGGCCGGGCTACGGCGAGAACCTGCGCGTGCTCGCCTGGATCATCGACCGCTGCAAGGGCAAGGCCCCGGCGCTCGACACGGCGATCGGCGCCGTGCCGACGCGCGATGCGCTCGACTTCCGCGGGCTCGACATCGACGAGGCGACGATCGCCGAGCTGCTCGCGGTTGACAAGACAGCGTGGCGGCAGGAAGCGGACGAGATCGGCTCCTATCTCGAGGGCTACGGCGCGCGACTGCCGGCGGGACTGCGCGACGAAGTTGCGAAGCTCAAGCAGCGCCTCGCCTGAAAAGGGGACGCTCACCTTTTACAAAAGGGGACGGTCACCTCTAGTAAAAGGTGAGCGTCCCCTTTTCAGCCGGTCCACTCCGGCCCGTCCTCGCAGACGAATTCCACGGTGTGGTAGGACTGCGGCTCGGGCACGCGCCCGAGGCCGATGACGCCCTGCCCCTTCAGCGGGATGGCGTCCCGGCGCACGAAGGCGTCATCGCCGTTCCGGGTCTGCACGAACGAGCCGTTCGTGCTCTGGTCCACCAGGATGAAGCGGTTCTTGCCGGCCTCGATGCGGGCGTGCAGCCGCGAGACGAGGTTGCCCTTGATGACGAGGTCGTTCTCCTGGCCGCGCCCGAGCGTCGCGGCGGAGCGTTCGCGCGGGTCGAGCACGAGCTCCGTGCCGAGGTAGCGCAGCCGGATCCGGAACTGCTTCTGCGCCTCGGTGATCGTCGCTATCGCGGGCAGCATGCTCGTCGTCTCGCCGTGCTGCCACAGCACCTCGAAGATGGTCACTTCCTCGTGCTGGCCCCGCGGCACGGCCACGTCCACACGCCGGGCGACCGCCTTCCAGGCCTCCGAGAGTCGCTGCTGGATCGCGTCGGTGATGATGATCTGGCCGGCTTTCGCCTGGCTGGTCATGCGGTTCGCCGTGTGCACGGCGACCCCGAACACGTCGCGGGATTCCAGCACGACCGGGCCGAAGTGGCAGCCGATGCGGATCGCGACCTGCTGGCCCTCCACCTCGAGGTCCGGGTGGCTCGCGATCGCCGTCTGCATCTCGACCGCCGCGTCGATCGCCGCGTCGCAGTCGCGGAACGTCGCCATGACCTCGTCGCCCATCGTCTTGACGACGGAGCCGCCGTGCTGCTCGGTCGCCCGGCGCATGATGTCGATGCAGACCGCGACCTTGTCGCGCGCAGCGATGTCGCCCAGGACCTCGAACAGGCGGGTGCTGCCGACGACGTCGGCGAAGAGGATCGCGAGTTCCTGGTCCTGCCCCATTGACGAGCCCGCACCCCCGGGCGGATTACATAATTCTGATTATAGGGGGGAAACTCAGGCCGCGCCCACGGGCTGCCCTTGCCATGCTCGCCCCTCCTTCCGCAGGGAGGCGGACATGGCCCTGAGCCTCGATCGAGCGGCCGAAATCTCGCTGCGTCACGTGGTCGCCCGTGCCCGGGGCCGGCGCGTCCTGTATGCGGACGCGCCCGCGCGGGCCGCGGCCGTCCGGCGCCTGGCGGCGCTCTGCGAACGGCACCGCCTGCACTGCCTGGCATTCAGCGTGACGGACCGCTGCCTCCACGTCGTGCTGCGCGGCCGCACGGCCGCGAGCGCGCTCGCAAGCGAGGAGATCGCGGGTGAGAGCCTGCGACTCGGGCACTGCCTGTCGACGATCGTGAACGCGGACCTCTACCTGCTCGAAGTCGCGCGCCACAGCCTTCTCGCACCGGTGCGCGCGGGCTTCGTGCGCCGCGCGATCGACTGGCCGCACTCGAGCGCGCGCGAAGCCTGCGGCCTCGGCCCGCCGCCCGGCTGGCTCGACCCTTCGCCGCTCTACGCGCTGCTCGGTCCGGACGACGGGCGCGGGCCGATGCGGTTCCGCCGCTTCATCGAGGGCAGCTAGGTCTCACTTCCGCAGCAGCCACAGGATGAGCGATGCGAGAAGGCTCACGACGATCATGGTCGTGAACGGCAGGAACAGGCGAAAGCCCGGCCGGTCGATGACGACGTCGCCGGGCAGCCGGAAGAGCGGGATACGGCGGAGCCACGGCCAGGCGAGGCCGACGATCACGATGAGGACTCCAAGGGCGACGAGGACGCGGTTCACGCGTCGAGGATAGCGCCGCGGGCCTCACGCTGCCGCATGCGCGGCCCGCAATGCCTCCTCGAGCACGCCAGGGCCCGCGGCGCCGCGACTGACGCCTTCACTCAGGGCGCGGCGCCAGGTCCGCGCCCCCGCCCGGCCGTTGAAGAGGCCGAGCATGTGGCGCGTGATCGCGCGCAGCGGCGTCCCGGCCGCCACCTCCCGTTCCGCGTATTGCCGCATCGCCGCGACGATCGACCGCGGCTCGGGCATCTCGAAGCGGTCGTCGTAGACGGCCCGATGCAGCGCGGAGAGCAGGTACGGGTTGTGGTACGCCTCGCGGCCCAGCATGGCGCCGTCCGCACGGGCGAGCTGCTCGCTCACCTGCGGCACGGTACGGAGCCCTCCGTTGACGACGACCTCGAGGTCCGGAAAGGCCTCCTTCACCCGCCACGCGCGGCCGTAGTCGAGCGGCGGAACTTCGCGGTTCTCCTTCGGCGACAGGCCCTTCAGGATCGCCTTGCGCGCGTGCACGATCACGACGCGGCAACCCGCGTCGGCAATTGCAGCTACGAAGTCGCGGAGGAACCCCCAGTCGTCCCGGTCGTCGATGCCGATGCGGCACTTCACCGTGACCGGCACGGCGACCGCTCCCGCCATCGCGCGCACGCAGTCAGCGACGAGGTGTGGCCTCGCCATGAGGCAGGCGCCGAAGGTCGCCTCCTGCACGCGGTCGCTCGGGCAGCCGACATTGAGGTTGACCTCGTCGTAGCCGAAGGCGGCGCCGATCGAGGCCGCCTCGGCCAGCAGCGCCGGCTCCGCGCCCCCGAGCTGCAGGGCGACGGGATGCTCGTCGGGATGGAAGCCCAGCAGGTAGTCGCGGTCCCCGCGCAGGATCGCGCGGGCGACGATCATCTCGGTGTACAGGAGCACGCGCGGCGAGAACAGGCGCAGGAAATACCGGCAGTGCCGGTCGGTCCAGTCCATCATGGGCGCGACCGAGAGGCGGCGATCAATCGAATCGCTGCGCTTCTCGACGGAAATGCCTATTTTTGTAGGGTTTTCCACTCGTGCCGTTTCTGCGGGATTCTTGCGTATTCCGGGGAGTTTACCGGTTGCTGAGGGGACATAAAGGGGACAAGAATGGCTTGTCCCCTCAGAAATCAGTCATGGCAACGATCAAAGCACGGAAACAGGCGAACGGGTCCACACGCTACACCGCGATTGTTCGTATCCGTCGCGGCACCACAGTGC